>JAHYZB010000075.1:9188-9969 GCA_019424645.1 Oxalobacter formigenes | reverse complement strand
TCTCCGGTCTGAAAGCCGTGGAGGAGACGGACAGGATGGTGGGCAATCTGGATTACGATAAGAAAGAACCCCATCCCTACACGAACGGATTTTATAATGGATTCGGTAATGCCATGGTCAAAGGACTGGAACCGACGCACCGGTGGAGTGAATATCTCAACGCCAGCAGGCGCCCGGATCTCTATACCGGCACATCACCACAACAGAGCGCGGAAACCAGCGGCAACAAACTGGTTGAATGGAACGAGCAGATGAACAAACAATATCGGCAGAATCTCCATCACGAAACCGAACCGACAGCCGAAGCCATCAACCGCGCAACCGAAAAATACAGTAATTTTCTGGGAGGTCTGGCAGGGACATCTTTTCTGATGGCCGTCCAGCGGAATCTGGTGCAATCAGGGGCCACCATGTCCATGAACAACCGGTCAAGACTGACAAACGAAATCTACCGGAAAGTCAAAGAAAGAACCGGTAATGAAGAACCGGCTCTCGCACTGGGGTGGGGAGCGATGGCGACACTGGCCGAAGACATCGCGCCGTTCGGTCTGGCTTCCCGTGTATTGCCGGCAGATTACCAGACAATTGCCAACCTGTTCATCGGGTACTGGATTCTTTGATTTCAGGTGACTTGTCGAATCGGGTCGTTGATACGGCAGTGGATGAAATTTCCCTGACATCCAAAAATCGGAAAAAAGATTAAAAACGTTTATTTCAAAATACTGAATTCATCAAAATGGAGCCAAAAATGAAAAAAAAGAATGGGCATTTAATACTTCCG
>JAHYZB010000075.1:7877-9178 GCA_019424645.1 Oxalobacter formigenes | reverse complement strand
TATTAAAAATAATCTTTCTTTTCTTCTTTTTTCTTTTTGGCTTAGCTCATGCAAATGACATCTCCAAAGGACTGCATTACTACGATATCAACGATTACAAGAAGGCATATCAATATTTTATCCAACCGGCAGCTCGTAATAATGCTGACGTACAGCGTCGTTTAGGCTACATGTATTCATCCGGTTCCGGTGTCAGGAAAGACTACACCAAAGCAATGGAGTGGTATGCAAAATCGGCCGCTCAGGGTAATGCACATGCCCAGTTTGACATTGGTACACTTTATGAACACGGTGACGGTGTCAAACAAAATTATGAAAAAGCGTTCCAGTGGTATGAATATGCCGCCGAAAAAGGATATGCTGCTGCCCAATATAATTTGGGTGTTTTTTTTGAGAAAGGTTATGGACATTCAAAAGATTACCTAAAAGCCCGTGAATGGTATCAAAAAGCGGCTGAGCAGGGAGATGCAAACGCCCTGTCAAATCTTGGCGTGCTCTATTCCAGAGGTTTAGGCGGCACTCAGGATTATCGTAAAGCTTTCGAACTGTATAAAAAGGCGGCCGAAAAAGGCGACAATGCTGCCCAATACAATCTGGCTGAATATTATCGTGCCGGTTTGGCTACCCCCCGAGACCTCGACAAGGCCATCTACTGGTACGAAAAAAGCGCTGCTCAGGGCACCATCAAGGCGATGGAAAAACTGGCCAGAATCTATCAGGTCGGCTACAAACACATCCCCGCCAATGAGGCTCTGTCCGAAAAATGGGCAAAAAAAGCGCAAGCAACGCGTACGAAAGAACAGGCCGACGCAAAAAAATAAAACTTCAAGTCAAAAGCCGCTCTTCCTGACAGGCACAACAGGGGCGTCCGGTTATGGAAAAAACCGTTTTATTTCAAAGTAGCGACGGTTTTACAAACGTTTTGAAAAAATGCATTTTCCAACCATTACTCCAAAACAATCTTCAAGAACATTTTGTTTAAAAATGGCATAATACGTTGGCGTTTTAAAATACTGTTTCAAAAGGCTTTTACCTCCATGGTATAGCTCAAAAACGATACCATATTCCCTTGTTCGACACCTGATATATCAATGGAAACCGCTTTGACACCGGCCGATTTTATCGCCAGCCTTTGTACCGACTCGGATGCGGTATGGGAAATCGACCTCGATACCCTTGAAACCATTATCTGGCACGACACCACCACTCCCGAACTGGTCAATACCACCATCGATCTGAAAAAACTCCTTTTTCTGTATCTCGACCGTTTCATCCATAATGCCGACCGCGAAAAATGTCTT
>JAHYZB010000075.1:3518-7867 GCA_019424645.1 Oxalobacter formigenes | reverse complement strand
GCCGAACTGTCGCCCGAGGCATTACGGGAACTTGCCGCCAGCGAAAAAAAATGCAAACGCTTCGACATGCGGCTTATCTCGAACGATACGGGATTCGAATGGCATGAATCGACATGCCAGGTTTTCGGACGCGGCGATGGATCGGGACAGACGGTTCTGTTCAGAAGCCGGTGCATCAACGCCCATAAACGTTGCACCATCGTTGAAACGGCGGTCAAAACCGAATATGACTATGTCGTCTATATCGAAGCCGATACCAACAGCTATATCCTCTACACGGCCAACTATGAATCCGGCACACCGCTTCCTCCTGTCGTCGGTATGGATTACACGGAAGAAATGATCCGGTATAACACGGCACACTGTCCGGCCATCGACCGGGAAAGACTGATTGACGAAATGCGGCTCGAAAACATTCTTCAGAAACTGGAGCATGCCAACGAGTACGTCATTTATGTGCAGATTTACGAAAACAACCGTCTGGCCTCGAAAAAAATCCGCTTCAGTTTTTACGACCGTTCACAAAAAATCCTGTTGGCCACACGAACCGACATCACGGAAATCATCAATGAAAGACAGGAGAAAAAACTTCTGGAAGATGCATTGAATGCGGCTAACGTCGCAAACCGTGCCAAATCGGAATTTCTCTCCCGGATGAGCCACGATATCCGCACCCCGATGAACGCCATCATCGGCATGACCGCTATTGCGGGTGCCCACCTTTCCAATCAGGAACGCATGGCGGACTGTCTCCAGAAAATCACGACATCGTCCCGCCTGTTGCTCTCCCTGATCAACGAAGTGCTCGACATGGCGAAAATCGAGAGCGGCCGTATCGTCCTTTCAGAGGAAGAAGTCAACCTCGGCGATCTGGTGACGTCGCTCCTTTCCATGATCCAGCCCGACCTGAAAAAGAAAAACCACCGTTTTGACGTTCATCTTTTCAATATCGATGAAGAATGGGTCATCTGCGACAGCCAGCGTATCCAGCAGGTCTTGCTGAATTTCCTGTCCAACGCCATCAAGTACACACCGGATAACGGCCACATCGTTTTCGAGATAACCCAGTTACCGTCGCCTGAAAAAGGGTTCGGGCAATACCGGTTCATCTTCCGCGATAACGGAATCGGCATGACGCCCGAATTTCTGGAAAAAGTGTTCGATCCGTTCGAACGGGCGGACGAAGCGTCGATCCAGTCCATCCAGGGTACCGGACTGGGCATGGCAATCGCCAGAAACATTGCCGAAATCATGGGCGGCCACATCGATGTCGAAAGCGAACACGGCAAGGGAACGACCTTCACATTGACGATCCCGATGCAGTATCGTCATCATCAGAATACACCTGAAATACTGCCCTGCCTGCCCGTTCTGGTCGTCGATGACGATGAAATCGTCTGTGAAAACACCTGCAAGCGACTCGACGAAATCGGTATGAAGAGCGACTGGGTCACCAGCGGCTTTGACGCCATACAGAAAATACTCGCAGCACAACAGCGTACCGACAGCTATTTTGCCGTCATTATCGACTATCAGATGCCCGGTATGAACGGTATCGAAACAGCGCGCCAGATCCGGAAAATCGTGGGACCGGACATGACGATCATCCTGCTTTCCGCGTATGACTGGTCCGAGTACGAGGAAGAAGCCCATCGTGCCGGAATCGACGATTTCATCCAGAAACCGCTTTTGAAATCGCTTCTGGCCTATACCTTGAAGAAATTCCTGAACGGCAACAGGCCAAAAACGAAAACCGTCACCGAACCGGCCATTTTTCCCGCTTCCCACAGGGACAAGCGTGTTCTGATCGTCGAAGATAACGAGCTCAATATGGAAATTGCCACCGAACTGGTTTCAATGGCAGGCATCCTGACGGACTCCGCCGAAAACGGGAAAATCGCTGTCGAAAAAATGACGGCGGCGCCGGACGGCTATTACGACCTGATCTTCATGGATATGCAAATGCCGGTGATGGATGGCTGCGAGGCATCGCGGCAAATCAGGAACCTCGACCGGCCAGATATCAAAACCCTTCCCATCATCGCCATGACAGCGAATGCTTTTGCCGAAGACATCGAAAAAACCCGGCTTGCCGGCATGAACGAACATGTCGCCAAACCGATAGACTACAATCGGCTTAAATCCGTACTGGACCGCTGGCTGAAAAAAGAACAAACCGGAAAATCAGAATGGCAGTAATCCGCCAAAAGAAAACGCGGCCCTGACGAGGCCGCGTATGGGGTTTTTGATGGCTTTCCTGACACCCCGAGGGTATCTCCATCAGGTCCCCGCAGTTTTATTTTAATCCAGGTGGTTTGCCGGTTTCAAGCCTTTTTCAAATTTTTTTCCGATTCTTCTTCATGGGTTTGTTGGCTATTTCCCCACACTTTCCGTGTAAATCAAAAAATACTCAAGCTATTGTTTTAAAACAATATTTTTTATTCTTTACCCAGCTGACTCATCCATTTAAAAAAAGGAAATCACATTTTCTTCATTTTGTTTAAAATTACCCATCTTTCATATAGGAAATGTGTATAATAGCTTCCATCTCAATAACCGGGCAAAATCCGGCACTATTTCGGAGCTGAAAAATGAAAATTTCAACCAAAGGACGCTATGCCCTGCGTTTCATGATCGATCTGGTCCAGAACGGCAACGAATCCTACACATCGTTAAAAGACGTTACCCGGCGTCAAACCATATCGCCCAAATATCTGGAACAGATCGCCACATCGCTTTCCAAATCAGGCCTGATCCATAGTGTCCGGGGGCCTCAAGGCGGCTACAAGCTGGCAAGAGCGCCGGAAAAATATACCGTTGCCGAAATACTGCGTCCCATTGAAGGGACTTTTGCCTGCGTGGCCTGCCTCGAGGAAACGCCCAATTCATGCCCGCGTTATGAAGTCTGCTCTACTGTCCACTTCTGGGAAGGACTGCATGAAGTCATGACAAATTACCTGAACGGTACCACACTGGCCGATCTGGCCGCCAAAAAACAGGGAGAACCGTGCCCGAGTACACCGTCGTAAACAATGAAACCCGTTTTTTCCGGACGATTCACGGATAAAACGTTTTATACTTCCATGAAAGGAGAACAAAATGAATCAGACATACCTGCAAGGATTTGACAATACCGCCGGAAAAACCGCTCCGGTATCCGTATCCGCCATTCTCATTGCCAAAGGTATGTGTCACTGTTCTCCCGTCATTGCCGACAATGCTTGTTGTCCCGGTTTTTCACGAATGTGCAGCCCGCTGTAAATTCGATCCTGTCCAGGCTTTACCAAAATACCGTTTACTGATTATTAAAGAAGGAATCATCATGTCCAATATTGCAAAAAGCGCGACCGATCTGATCGGCAATACCCCACTTCTGGAAATCTCCCGTTTCGGCAAACACGTCGATGCCGACGCGACCATACTGGCCAAACTGGAATATTTCAATCCGGCTGGCAGCGCCAAAGACCGTATCGCCAAAGCCATGATCGACGCGGCTGAAGCCGACGGCAAACTGATCCCCGGTTCCACCATTATCGAACCGACCTCCGGCAATACCGGCATTGCACTGGCCGCAGTCGGTGCCGCACGCGGTTACCGCGTCATTATCACCATGCCGGAAACCATGAGCGTCGAACGCCAGAAACTGATCCGTGGTTACGGTGCCGACCTCGTTCTGACCGAAGGCGCCAAAGGCATGAAAGGCGCAATCGAAAAAGCACAGGAACTGGCCGCCACGATTCCCGGCAGCTTCGTGCCCCTGCAATTCGCCAATCCGGCCAATCCGGCCATCCACAAGGCGACTACGGGCCCTGAAATCTGGCGCGACACGGACGGCAAGGTCGATATTTTCGTTGCCGGTGTCGGTACAGGTGGCACCCTGACCGGTGTCGGAAAATACCTGAAAGAACAGAATCCCAACGTTCAGGTCGTCGCCGTTGAACCGGCCGCGTCGCCTGTTCTGGCTGGCGGAAAACCGGGCCCTCACAAGATTCAGGGCATCGGCGCGGGCTTCATCCCTGAAGCGCTGGACGTCAACGTATTCGACGAAGTCATCGGCGTTCCGAACGATGCCGCCTTTGCGACCGCCAAAACGCTGGCCCATTCGGAAGGCGTACTGGTTGGCATTTCCTCCGGTGCTGCTCTCTGGGCAGCATCCGAACTGGCGAAACGCCCTGAAAACAAAGGGAAAACCATCGTCGTGCTGCTGGCCGACAATGGCGAACGTTACCTGTCAACCGACCTGTTCCCGAACTGATCCGGGCAAACAGAACAATAATGAAAAAGAGACGATCAATGGAACTGGAAACCCTCTGTATCCATGGCGGACGGGCTGACACCGACAAAAGCGG
>JAHYZB010000075.1:0-3508 GCA_019424645.1 Oxalobacter formigenes | reverse complement strand
CCCATCCCGCACTGGGCAAAAGCACCGGATTCGACTACACCCGTGATTCCAATCCGACGCGTGACGCGCTGGAAGCGACCATGGCGGAACTGGAAGGCGGTGCGCAGGCACTGGCCTTCACTTCCGGCATGGCTGCTGCCACGTGTCTGATGGAAATGTTCAAGCCGGGTGACCACATTGTCGCATCCGATGACCTGTATGGTGGAACGTATCGTCTCTTTAACCAGATATCGATCAAGAACGGGCTGACCTTTGACTGGGCCGATACCACCGACCCGGCCAAAGTCGAAGCCATGATCAGGCCGGAAACGAAAGCGATCTTTATCGAAACGCCGACCAATCCGCTGATGCACGTGACCGATATCCGCGCCATCGCGAGAATCGCGCGCAAAAACCATATCCTCCTGATCGTCGACAACACCTTCCTCTCACCGGTATTCTTGCGTCCTATCGAACTCGGCGCCGATATCGTTTTGCACAGTGCCAGCAAATATCTGGCCGGGCACAACGATACGCTGGCAGGCATTCTCGTCTGTGACTCGGATGTCGTCGCCGACCGGCTGCGCTACCTGCGCCTGACGACCGGCGCGGCACTCGCGCCATTCGACAGCTGGCTGGTTTCCCGCGGCCTGAAAACCCTTTCGGTGCGCCTGAAAAAACAGGAAGAGTCCGCCCGCCAGATCGCCGGATGGCTCGCTGCCTGCCCGAAAATCGGAAAAGTCTATTATCCCGGACTGCCATCCCATAAAGGACACGGCATTTCCCTGAAGCAGGCTTCCGGCTTCGGCGGCATGATTTCCTTTGAAGTCGCCGAAGGCGCCGGGGGTGAAGGCCTTGTCAGGAACATCCTTGAGCGTGTCAAACTGATCCAGTTTGCCGAAAGCCTCGGTGGAACGGAAACCCTGATTACCTATCCGACAACGCAGACACACGCCGCCATTCCGGAAGAAGAACGTAATGCCCGTGGCATTACGAATCGTCTTTTGCGCCTGTCCGTCGGCCTTGAAAACGCATGTGACCTGATCGCCGATCTGGCACAGGCAATGGACGTCGACACCCCATCGACCTGTCCGTGCGCAAGCTGCTTTTCCCCTTACAATTTCGATGAAGTCATCGACCGGACCAATACCAGATCGATCAAATATGACTTCGCCGAAGAACGCGGCAAACCGAAAGACGTCCTCCCGATGTGGGTCGCCGACATGGACTTCCGCTGTCCGCCTGCCGTGACCGCCGCGCTTCAGAAAATGGTCGATCACGCCATCTACGGTTACAGCGAACCCCAGTCCGGTTACTTCGAGGCCGTACAAAGCTGGTTCTCGCGCCGCTATCACTGGGAAGTCAAAAAAGAATGGCTCGTGAAAACACCGGGCATCGTCTTCGCCATCTGCGCCGCCATCCGCGCGCTGACCAAGGAAGGCGACGCCGTCATGATCCAGCCGCCGGTCTATTACCCGTTTGCCGCCTCGATCCGCGACAACCACCGCCAGCTCGTCAATAACGAACTCGTCCTGCGCGACGGACGTTACACCATTGACTTCGATGATTTCGAACGCAAGATCATCGAGAAAAAAGTCCGCCTCTTCATCCTCTGCAACCCGGCCAACCCGGTCGGCCGCGTCTGGACGAGAGAAGAACTGA
This sequence comes from Oxalobacter formigenes, assembly GCA_019424645.1. Lineage (GTDB taxonomy): Bacteria > Pseudomonadota > Gammaproteobacteria > Burkholderiales > Burkholderiaceae_D > Oxalobacter > Oxalobacter formigenes_D. The sequence continues at coordinate 1,867 of JAHYZB010000075.1, read as the reverse complement.
CCACGATAGCCGACATCTGTCTTGCGCATAACGTCGCCATCGTTTCCGACGAAATCCATGCCGATTTCACCTACCCGGGGCATACCTATACCCCGTTCGGTTCCCTCGGTGAAAAGTATTTGCAGGAAGCAATCATCTGCACCGCCCCATCCAAAACCTTCAACATCGCAGGCTTGCAGGTGTCGAACATCTTCATTGCCAATGAAGCATGGCGACGCAAATTCACGAGCGAACTCGACGCAAGCGGCGTTTCCCAGATGAACACCGCCGGACTCGTCGCCGCACAGGCCGCGTATGAAGAAGGCGAAGAGTGGTTAAATGCCCTGCTCGCCTACCTGACCGACAACCTGAACCTGCTGCGGACATTCCTTGCAAAACGGCTGCCGCAAGTGAAACTCATCGAACCGGAAGGCACCTACCTGCCCTGGCTGGACTTTTCCGCCACCGGCATGAAAGGCAAAAAGCTGGACAACTTCATCATCAAGAAAGCCCGGCTCTGGCTGGACGACGGTGAAATCTTCGGCCCTGGTGGCGAAGGCTTCCAGCGCATCAACATCGCCTGTCCGAAAGCTACCCTGAAACAGGCGCTGGAACAGCTTGCCGAAGCATTTGAAAAGCAGGCTAAAAAATAGTTTTCCCTTCCCTCAAAAATCCGTCCGGTTCGACCAGCCTGACGGATTTTTTGCCTCTTTTCCTCCTGAATCACGAGTTTCACCAAAAAAAACATACCGGCAACATCCTGATTAGTTCCATAGCTGACCGAAGAGTATTTATGCTGTATAAGTAAAAGAGACGGGCGAAATGCGCCCATTTTTCGAAATTGACACGAGGCTTTTCCAATGGAGGGGCCTTTTTTATAACCAAAGCCTTCCGATATGGAAGGCTTTTTTTATTTCAGAAGCCTTCCATCATTCATATCATGAAGCGGAAGGTTTTTTATGTACAGGAGAAAAACATGAGCACAGAAGACGATGATTTCTTCAGCTCCATAGGAGACATGTATTCCGGCAGTCAGGACCCCGTTGAGCAAAACCGGGCACTGGAACGGGAAGCCGAGAAACGCCGACGCGAACAGGAACGGGAACAGGCCAGAATATTGAGGGAGCAACAACAGGCAGCGCAAGCCGAACATCAAAAGTCCCTTCAGCAAAATGTTCCGAAACCCATCGTCATGGAGGATAACAAACCGAACCCCGTTCCGAAGCTCAACCCCAACGATCCCCTTGACGGTGTACCGGAAGAAAAACAAAGGGATATCCTCTTTCACAAATACGACAGGCATGCCTTCAGGCTAAACGACTATTCGGGTCAGAAACTGACACCGGATAAACGCGATGAGTATGTGGATGTCTGGAAAAAACGTATTGATGAAGCCTCCCCAACCGTTCATGAATTACTCCTTCAACAGAATATAAACCGGCATCCAGAAATCAGGGAAGAGGTCGAGAAAGCTAAAAGGCAATATCAGGAATGGCTGCCCCAACCGAAAGTCCAAACACTTGAACTCCGGCTGGATGATATAAATCCCCAGACAAACGGTTATCGCACTCTTGAATACCGTCCTGAACGCGATGGGGTGCCGTCAATACAGAACGCCTTTCAATATGGCAATGCTCCGGTAAAGGTCGTGAAGGCGGATAACAATTTCCTTTCGCAGATCATGAGTGTGAATGTTCCACAAGATGAGAGCATGGGCCGCGCATACGACTACCTGAACGACAACGCCATCGCCCCGATGGAAGGAAACGAGTCATGGAAAAAAAATCCGGCAGGGCATCCGGATTCGAGCTATGCCGAAGCGGAAAGACAGGCCGGGGAAGCGGTCACCGGTTACGTCAACAAGGCGATGGGCCGTGACAGCAAAATT
>JAHYZB010000074.1:27831-43985 GCA_019424645.1 Oxalobacter formigenes | reverse complement strand
CCTGTTCGATGTGTGTCGGCGCCATGATCCATGCGCGTTTGAAGAGGGTGATTTTCGGTGCTGTCGAGCCGAAAACGGGTGCATGCGGAAGTGTCATCGATCTTTTCGCCCAAAGTGAACTCAATCACCATACCACTGTCACAAGTGGTGTTTTGCAGAATGAGGCTTCCTTGCTGTTGAAAACGTTTTTTGCAGGGCGGCGTAAACAGGCGAAAGAAGATCGAAAAAATGCCGAATTGACCGGGTGCGTCGAGGAAAAGCACAAACATGACTGATCACTCTGGCCGATTTATTCCGGACAGGGGGCGGTGAAGATGAAAAAGTTTATTGTTTCACTGTTTTTATTGGGATGGCTTCCGTTATATGCTGCCGGTTCTCCTTTGCAGAAAACAGAAAAAACAGTTGTTGCAAGTACAGGCGCTGAAGCCGGTTCTTCTGATGTGAATCGTTTGAGTGTGCCCTTGCAAAAAGGGAGGAAGCGCCAGTCACTTCGTGAAAAACAAAAAAGAGTGATGAATACAGAAAAAATTGGTATTGCGATCATCGCACCTGGCGGGTATGTCCCGGATTCCGACCTTCAGCGGGCAATCGGTGTGCTGAAGTCGAGGGGATACGAGGTTTTCAATTATGTTGATCCCCAAAAACGCCATGAACGTTTTGCGGCAACTGATGAGGAACGAAGCCGTCAGATTATGGAAGCGGCTTCCAATCCTGAGGTGAAAATAATCATCGCCTTGCGTGGCGGGTATGGCACGACGCGGATTTTGCATTCGCTTGATTTCGGGAAACTGGCAAAAAGTGGAAAACTCTTTATCGGACACAGTGATTTCACGGTTTTCGAGATGGCATTGTTAAAGCATGGCGCCTGCAGTTTTTCCGGACCGATGATCCAGAGCGATTTCACGCGCAAGGATCTGAGCGATTTTACGCTCAATCATTTCGATGAATGCATGACATCGTCCGAAACGTCAGTCAAATGGTCGTCGAAAGACAATCCCGATGTTGACGTTGAAGGAACGCTCTGGGGAGGCAATCTGACGATGCTGACGCATCTGGCAGGGACACCCTGGATGCCGGATATTTCGGGTGGCATTCTTTTTGTCGAAGATATTCACGAACATCCCTACCGTGTCGAACGCATGTTGCTCCAGCTGGATGAAGCGGGAATCCTAAAAAAACAGAAAGCGCTTGTTCTGGGGCATTTTTCCGAATTCAAACTGTCCGATTACGATAACGGTTACGATTTTGATGCCATGCTTTCCTTCCTCCGTTCGCGTCTGACGATTCCCGTTGTGACCGGTTTGCCTTTCGGGCACGTGAAAGACAAAGTGACCTTGCCTGTTGGGGGCAGGGCGCATTTGACATCAAAAGGCGGCAAGATTCAACTCGATATTGGGGATTATCCAACGGTAAGGTAAAATAGACGGTTTTACTGAAACTGTTTAAGAGGTTACCGTGCTTTCTACCGCCAATATTACCGTACAGTTCGGCCCGAAACCGCTGTTCGAAAATATTTCCGTCAAATTCGGTGAAGGAAACCGTTATGGCCTGATCGGGGCCAACGGTTCCGGCAAATCGACGTTCGTCAAAATTCTGGGGGGAGACCGCGAAGCCACTTCGGGGACGGTTACACTCGACCAGAACGAACGTCTTGGCAAGCTGAATCAGGACCAGTTTGCGTACGAGGATATGCGCGTTCTGGATGTGGTCATGATGGGGCATAAGGAGATGTGGGAAACCATGTCTGAACGCGACGCCATTTATGCCAATCCCGATGCGACCGATGAAGATTACATGAAGGCAGCCGAGCTGGAAGCCAAATTTGCCGAATACGACGGCTATACAGCTGAGGCGAGGGCAGGGGAATTGCTTCTCGGCGTCGGTATTGCGCTCGAATTTCATCAGGGGCTGATGAGTGCGGTGGCGCCGGGCTGGAAGCTGCGGGTGTTGCTGGCGCAGGCCCTTTTTTCCGATCCGGATATTTTGCTTCTGGACGAACCGACCAATAACCTCGACATCAATACGATTCGCTGGCTGGAAAATGTGTTGAATGAACGCAATTCCACCATGATCATCATTTCGCATGATCGCCATTTCCTGAATCAGGTGTGTACCCATATCGCCGATATGGACTACGGGACGCTGAAAATCTATCCGGGAACCTATGACGATTACATGCTGGCGTCGGCACAGGCCAAGGCACAGCAACAGGCGGCGAACGCCAAGGCGAAGGAACGCGTTGCCGAATTGCAGGAATTTGTCCGTCGTTTTTCAGCCAACAAATCGAAAGCGAAACAGGCGACTTCACGTGCCCGGCAGATTGAAAAGATCAAGGTTGAGGATGTCAAGCCATCCAGCCGTGTCCATCCATTTATCCGTTTTGAAGCCAGCAAAAAATTGCATCGTCTGGCTGTTGAGGCTGAAAAATTGTCCAAGTCATATGACAAGCTTATTTTCAGTGATTTCAACATCATGATCGAAGCAGGTGAAAAGGTTGCCATCATTGGTGCCAACGGTGCCGGTAAAACGACGCTTTTGCGCTGTCTTGGAGATGAAGCCTGTCAGATGAAAGCCGATTTCGGTCAAGTCAAATGGGCCGAACATGCCGATATCGGTTATATGCCTCAGGATTCCAATGAAGAATTCGAGAATGATCTGAATTTGACGGACTGGATGACCCGTTTCACTCAGGAGGGCGACGACGATCAGGCTATCCGTTCCATTCTGGGACGTCTGCTTTTCTCGGGTGATGAAGTCAGGAAACAGGCAAAGGTTTTGTCTGGTGGCGAAAAAGGCCGGATGATGTACGGCAAGCTGATGCTAGGACGGCACAACGTCATGCTGATGGATGAACCGACCAACCATATGGATATGGAATCCATTGAAGCACTGAATATCGCTTTGGAAAAATATACCGGTACCCTGATTTTCGTTTCACATGACCGGGAATTCGTGTCTTCCCTGGCAACTCGTATTATTGAAATCAAAGATGGCGAAATTATAGACTTCAAGGGAAATTACGAGGAATACCTGAACAGTCAGGGAATTGAATAAAACAGATGAAACGGTTTTCCTGACATTTTTTCCGGTTTGTGCGATAGTTTGAAAATGTGTTTTTAATTTTTTTTGGTCGATAAAATGCAAGATTCCGACATCAAGGAAGTGGAATACGATTTGCCTGAAATGCAAAGCGGGGCGGTTTGCGTTGCCAACGCATGGGCACGCGTGCCTGTCGAATTGTCACAAAAAGAAAAACAGGAACTGAAAGAGAAGATCAAACGGCTTTTGAAAGAAAAGAATGCCGTACTGGTTGCGCATTATTACGTCGATGGCGACATTCAGGATCTCGCAGAGGAAACGGGCGGGTGTGTTGCCGATTCGCTTGAAATGGCCCGTTTCGGACGGGACAATCCGGCAAAAACGCTGGTTGTCGCCGGTGTGCGTTTCATGGGTGAAACGGCAAAAATCCTTTCTCCGGACAAGAAGATTTTAATGCCTGATCTGGATGCCTGCTGTTCGCTCGATCTGGGTTGTCCTATCGAGGAATTCAGTGCTTTCTGTGATGCCCATCCGGACAGGACGGTCGTCGTATATGCCAATACCAGCGCTGCCGTCAAGGCACGTGCCGACTGGATGGCAACCTCGTCCATCGGTCTGGAAATCGTCAAAAAACTCCATGCCGAGGGCAAAAAGATTTTATGGGGCCCTGACCGTCATCTGGGTACTTACATTCAGGAACAGACCGGAGCCGATATGTTGCTCTGGCAGGGATCGTGTCTCGTCCATGACGAATTCAAGGCGTCGGAACTGGCTTACCTGAAAAAACAGATGCCGGATGCCAAAGTGCTGGTTCATCCTGAGTCACCTGCATCCGTCGTTGCACTGGCCGATGTGGTCGGTTCAACATCCCAAATCATCAATGCCGCGAAAAACATGGATGCACAGACATTCATCGTGGCAACGGACAAGGGCATTTTCCACAAGATGCAACAGGCTGTTCCCGGCAAGACACTGATCGAAGCGCCAACGGCGGGAAACAGCGCAACCTGCAAGAGTTGTGCACAGTGCCCCTGGATGGCGATGAATACACTCTCGAATCTCGCAGACGTGCTGGAAAAAGAACATAAGGTCATCTCCGTCGATCCTGACGTCGGAGAAAAGGCGAGTGTGTGCATCCGGAGAATGCTCGATTTTGCGGCCGAACAGAAAAAGGCACAGGAAAAGGACGCGACTCTGACCTCCGGTATGGGGGCGGCATGAACTGTCACAGCACGATCGGAAATGGCATTCTAGAAGCGGCAATAGAGACCCATATCGAAGCTGCCCTGATTGAGGATATCGGTGCAGGCGATTTGACTGCTTTGCTGTTACCGGAAAATGAAACCGTTTCCGCACATGTGATCGTGCGTGAAAATGCCGTTTTGTGTGGCATTCCATGGTTCAAGGGGGTCATGAATGCACTGGATGCCCGCACTGAAATCGAGTGGTCTTATCGTGAAGGCGATGTGATGACGGCAGGAAGTGAAGTCTGTCGCATGACGGGTTCTGTCCGTTCCCTTTTGACCGGTGAACGAACTGCCCTGAATTTTCTGCAAATGCTCTCCGCAGTCGCAACGACGACAAGGGAATACGTCGAACTGGTCGCCGGAACGTCCGCACGAATTTACGATACCAGAAAGACCATGCCGGGACTCAGGGTAGCGCAGAAATATGCCGTTTCTGTCGGTGGAGGTGAAAACCAGCGGATGGCCTTGTACGATGCCATTCTCATCAAGGAAAACCATATTGCCGCAGCTGGTGGTATTCATCAGGCTCTGGATGCAGCCTTCAAACACAAAAATGTGCCCGTTCAAATCGAAGTTGAAACGATAGAACAGTTGAAAGAAGCACTTGCAGCCGGTGCGAAATCGATTATGCTGGACAATTTCAGTCTGGAGAACATGCGGGAAGCCGTTCATATAACGAAAGAGTCGAAAACGGGAGCCGTACTTGAGGCTTCCGGGGGCATTGACAGGGATACCGTTCGTGCCATAGCTGAAACGGGAGTCGACAGGATTTCAATTGGCGAGCTGACCAAAAATGTGAAAGCGACGGATTTTTCGATGCGGATTGTCTGATTGTTACAATTTTTGTAGTTTCAAAAGGCCTGTTTTCATAATGAATACAGGCCTTTTTCCTTTCCTTATCCTGTTTGCTGTAAATGAAAGGGAAATGCCGATAATTGCCTGGGTTACAGGTAATGTTGGATCGTGTAATAAATGTAATAAGTTATGAATTATGTTTCTTAAATTTTGATTTGGGCAATAATGAACTATCCGAACACAATTGCATAAAAGCAAATTTTTATGCGGAGACGATTATGAAAACGAGCGGTAGCAGTATTCCATTCAAAAAGACATTTTGTTTCTTGAGCATTTGTGTGCTGGGCTGTTTTACGGCAGTCAGTGTGAATGCACAGGATGCTTCGCCCAATACTATTCCACGTACGGCTGCTGCTGCACAGGCATCCCTGTTTTCGGATGCCGAGCTGGACCAGATGCTCGCACCAATTGCCCTTTATCCTGACGTCCTTTTGACCCAGACCCTGATTGCGTCCACCTATCCTTCCGAAGCGATCGAGGCGGGGAACTGGCTGAAAGACAATCCGAATCTGCGGGGCAAGGAAGCGGTTGATGCAGCCAGCCAGACCGATTGGGACGACAGTATCAAATCGCTGGCAGCATTCCCGGAAATTCTGGTTCCAATGGCAGAATATCCCGACTGGACGGCTGGCCTTGGAAATGCATTCCTGTCGCAGCAGAAGCAGCTGATGAACCGTGTCCAGTATTTGCGCCAGAAAGCGAAAGAACAGGGAAATCTCAAAACGAATGAACAGGTCACAGTCCAGACAACAGGACAGGCGGCCAACCAGACGATCGTGATCGAACCGGCTACAACGCAAATTGTTTATGTCCCTTACTATAATCCTACGGTTGTTTACGGTCCATGGTGGTGGCCTTCCTATACGCCGGTTTACTGGAATCCCTGGCCTTACGCCGGATATGCTACCGGGTACAGTTCAGGTTTCATGTGGAGCGGAGCGGGTCTGTGGTTTTCCTATACGTCCTATCGTCCCGTTTATGACTGGCACTATCATCGTGTTTATATTGTCGACCGGCATTACCGCAGGCCCGGACCGCACAGGAAACCGATGCCGAGACGTGAATGGAATCACCGGCCCGAACACCGTCATGACGTTTCTTATCGCGACAAAACCTATAAACCGGGTGTCAACACCCCAAGACCCGGACAGCATGCCAAGCCTGACCGGGAACCACACGGGACACCGGGAAACAGGCCACAAGGCAGCCCCGGTGGAAACCACATGCCGGGTAAAAATGAGCGGCCTTCTTTCGACAGGGACAAGCGTCCCGGTTCTCCAAAGATGGGGCTGGCGGACAACAGGCATAATGGAGGCCGTCCGGATTCTTCCAAAGGAAAGCCGACCGATATTCCACGAAAAGACAACGCGCTGGTTAATCACAACCGTCCGTCTGCCGGACATGGCAATGCGGTTGGCCCGGGAATGTCAGGCACCCGACCTGTCATCAATCCACAGGGACAAGGGGCATCAGGTAACAAACCGCTTGCCCTTCCTGAAATGAACGGCAGCTCTGGCAGACCACAAAACAGTCGTCCGGGAAATAATAACCAGAGTGCGGGCAATCCGCTAAATAACCGGCCGGGACAAAATGCGCCGTTGATCAGACCGGGAAGCGATCGGCCGATGCAGATCCCGCCTGTCAACAGACCGGGAAACAATCGTCCTGTTACCACACCACAGCCTGATCATTCGGCCGGTAACAGACCAGTGACCAATCCGGCGATAAACAGGCCAACGGATATTCATCCGGTTCACAGTACTTCAGTCAATCGACCATCTCAACGTCCGGAAGTTAACAGGCCGTCTGGCAATCAGGCTGCCCCAGTCCGGCCTGAGAGCCGTCCGGTATCCACACCACCGGTCAGCCGGCCAGCTGACAATACGAGGCCGGCAGTTGCTTCCGTAAGCCGCCCAATGCCTTCGGCAAACCGGCCTGCCGTGAATTCACGGCCCTCTCCGGCTCTATCTTCGAACAATCGCCCGTCTTCGCCTGCCGCCACGAGCAGGCCTTCACCGGGTCATGCGGCACAAAGCCGTCCATCAAGTGGAAGCGGCAATCATGCTGCGTCCGCTCCTTCCCGACCAGCGCCCAGCCGCGAAAGCAAACCGTCCGGTTCGGATAGGGGAAATAATGATCAGGGTCATGGAAGATAGAAAATGGCTTGAGCGAACAGGAAAAATCGTTTAAAAAGGAAGTTCCTTTTTCCAGCTATTTTAATTATGTCCATCCGCATCCAGACTGAAGACTTTGATTTGTCGGCTGAACTGAACCGGCTGCGTTCCGATCATCGCGATATCGGTGCAGTTGTTTCATTTGTCGGAACCGTGCGCGACGTGAATGACGACGATGGCGTCCTGTCGATGGAACTGGAACATTATCCCGGGATGACCGAGGTGGCGCTGGAGGAAATCGAAAGCCGTGCGTGGCAGCGCTGGGACATTCTGGATTCGATCGTGATTCACCGGGTCGGTGTGTTGAAGCCGACAGACCAGATCGTTCTTGTCGCCGTCGCATCCCGCCATCGCGGTGAGGCATTCAGGGCGTGCGAATACATGATCGACGCCCTGAAGACACAGGCGCCTTTCTGGAAAAAAGAGCAGACAGCCAAAGGGGATGTGCGCTGGGTACAAGCGAAAGATTCGGATGAATCTGCCTTGAAAAAATGGTGAATCCCAATTTTCCTGTACTCAGGTTCAATACAGGATCACACCCGCAATGCCCGCCAGACAGATCATAAGGATAGGGTGGACATTGAATTTCCAGCTGAGCACGAAAGCGGCGGCGAAAATGAGTACACTTTTGTAATCGATGAAATTGTCACCGTTCATCAAAACCAGCGCCGCGGCGGCGATGAGGCCGATAGTGACGGGACGCAAACCGGTGAAGGCAGCAGAAACGTATCTGTTTTGCCTGAATTTGGCAAAGAACATCGATATTGCCAGCACCATCAAAAATGAAGGCAGTGAAACGGCAACGGTTGCCAATAGCGCTCCCCACACGTTCCCTGTGACGGTATAACCGATATAGGTTGCGCTGTTGATGCCGATTGGTCCCGGTGTCATCTGGGAGATGGCAATCACGTCTGTGAATTCCGCAAGGCTTAGCCAGTGATACTTGTCGACGACCTCATGCTGGATCAGCGACAGCATGGCGTAGCCGCCCCCGAATCCGAAAATTCCGATTTTGGTATAAGCGTAGAAGAGTTGCCAGTAAACGATCATGGTTCACTTCTCTTCAATTTGTCTTTCAGCCAGAGGCTGTAGAACAATCCTCCTGCAATGCCGCCAAGAACGATCCAGATGGGAGAGACACCGCATAGCCAGATCAGAAGGGCAGCCAGCAAGGGAAAAACGAGTTCCAGACGGGACAGGCGCATGGCTTTGGCAGCGGTAATGCAAGGCACAAGAATGAGCGCGACTACAGCAGGCCTTATGCCATTGAAGATTTTGATGGCCCAGATGTTTTCCTGAAATTGCTTAAAGAAGAGGGCGATGACGAGCATGATAAAAAAAGCGGGCAGAATGGTGCCGAGCGCGCACCAGATACTGCCCCATGTTTTTTTGATCCGGTAACCGACGAAAATGGCGATATTAACCGCAAAAACACCGGGAAGAGAATTAGTGACAGCCAGCAGATCGATGAATTCTTCCTGCTTCAGCCATCCCCGACCGACGATGTCGCGTTCAATTAACGGGATCATTGCCTGGCCGCCGCCGATGGTGAACATGCCGATTTTTGTGAAGACGAGAAACAGAGTGAAATAAGTCATTCGGATGGTGAAAAGCGTCCTGAGTCCGTTAATAACATGATACCTCAAGAGGGAAACGACATGGTCGTAATGGTCTTGCATGTTACAAAATTAAAGGATATGCTTTTCCTTTCAAGGTGATGGTGATCCACCTTTTCCAACCGCCACGTTTTTTTGTGGATGATGACGCCTGATATGCTTCACTTCGACAGTGAAGGTATCGGCGTTTTTGCTTTTTCGCGCCTGTTGCCTTCTTTTCGGAGTCTCCCGTTGTTTGAGAGCGTGATGACGCTTTGATGAATTGAAAAAAGGAATGTGAAAAAATGAGTTGGCTTGCGGTAGGAGTGGGCGCTGCGATAGGCGCATGGTTAAGATGGTGTCTCGGGATGTGGATGAACAATATTCACCAGCATATTCCACTGGGTACACTGGTTGCCAATCTGGTCGGCGGTTTCATCATCGGTATGGCGACCTCATTCTTTTTCTGGCACAACAATATCAGTCCGGAATGGCGACTGTTTATCATTACCGGTTTTCTGGGAGGGCTGACGACCTTTTCGACGTTCTCGGCCGAAACGGTTTTGATGCTGCAACGAGGTGAATATATCTGGGCGAGCGTCCAGATTCTGCTGCATGTAGCCGGTTCCATTCTGATGTGTATTGCCGGGTTTGCAGCTTATCGGTACCTGTCAACACTCTGATTGAACTTTTTTCATAAAGATTGATCCCTGTTCCTCATTTCGCAATGAAAAAACGCTTGAAATGAGGCATGCTGATCCCAATATTAAAAGAATGTCAGATATTGGGAGGTTGCAATGCGTCAAGACAAGTTGACTACAAAATTACAGGAAGCCATTGCAGATGCGCATAGCATGGCTGTCGGGAACGATAACCAGTATGTCGATCCGGTTCATATGGTTTCCGCCTTGCTCAAGCAAGATGATGGGAGTGCCAGATCCCTGCTTCAACGGGCAGGGGTGAACGTCAATAAACTGGCCAGTTCGCTGAACTCGGCTGTTGACCGTTTGCCGAAGGTATCCGGTACGGGTGGAGACGTCCAGATCGGACGTGAACTGATGAACGTGCTGAATCTGGCCGACAAGGAAGCGCAAAAACGTAACGACCAGTTCATAGCCAGTGAAATGGTTCTTTTGGCTCTTCTGGATGACAAGTCCGAGGCGGGCCGTCTGGCACGTGAAAGCGGTTTGTCCCGCAGTGCCCTTGAAGCGGCGATCAAGGCCGTCCGTGGTGACGCCAACGTCAATTCCGCCGATGCCGAGGGCCAGCGTGAAGCGCTGAAAAAATACACGCTCGATCTGACCGAACGGGCACGTCAGGGCAAGCTCGATCCGGTGATCGGCCGTGACGACGAAATCCGTCGTGCCATCCAGGTTTTGCAGCGCAGGACGAAAAACAATCCTGTGTTGATCGGTGAGCCGGGTGTCGGTAAAACGGCGATTGTCGAAGGGCTGGCACAGCGTATCGTGAACGATGAAGTGCCTGAAAGCCTGAAAGGAAAACGGGTGCTGGCGCTCGATATGGCCGCGTTGCTGGCGGGTGCGAAATTCCGTGGCGAGTTTGAGGAACGCCTGAAAGCGGTTCTGAATGAACTGGCGAAAGACGAAGGCCAGGATATCGTTTTCATCGATGAAATCCATACCATGGTCGGCGCAGGCAAGGCCGAAGGCGCAATGGATGCCGGTAACATGCTGAAACCGGCGCTGGCACGTGGGGAGCTGCATTGCGTAGGCGCGACGACGCTGGATGAATACCGCAAGTACATCGAAAAAGATGCCGCTCTGGAACGCAGGTTCCAGAAGATCATGGTCGATGAACCGACGGTGGAAGACACCATCGCGATTTTGCGTGGCTTGCAGGAAAAATACGAGCTGCATCATGGCGTCGAAATTACCGACCCGGCGATTATCGCGGCGGCTGAACTGTCGCAGCGTTATATCACCGACCGCTTCCTGCCGGATAAGGCGATTGACCTGATCGACGAAGCGGCTTCACGCATCAAGATGGAAATCGATTCCAAACCGGAAGTCATGGACAAACTGGATCGCCGTATCATCCAGCTGAAGATCGAACGCGAAGCAGTCAAGAAAGAAACGGATGAAGCGTCATTGAAACGTCTTGCCCTGATCGAGGAAGAAATCAACAGGCTGGAAAAAGAATACGCTGATTACGATGAAATTCTGAAAGCCGAAAAAGCGGGCGTCGAAGGGTCCAAGCATATCAAGGAAGAGATTGAGAAAGTCCGCCTTGAAATGGACGAAGCCAAACGCCGTGGCGATTTCCAGAAGATGTCCGAACTGATGTACGGAAGGTTGCCGGAACTGGAAAAAGCGCTCGCAGACGACGACAAGAAAGAAGCTACTCTGGAAACAGATCATCCGAAGCTTTTGCGTACGCATGTGGATGCCGAAGAGATTGCGGAAGTCGTCTCCCGTGCAACCGGTATTCCGGTTTCCAAGATGATGCAGGGGGAACGCGACAAGCTCTTGCATATGGAAGATTACCTGCACAAACGGGTGGTCGGCCAGCATGAAGCGATAGTGGCTGTTTCCGAGGCAATCCGCCGTTCACGTGCCGGGCTGTCCGATCCGAACAGGCCATACGGTTCATTCATGTTCCTTGGGCCGACAGGTGTGGGTAAGACTGAATTGTGCAAGGCTTTGGCCTCGTTCCTGTTCGATACTGAAGACGCAATGATCCGTATCGATATGAGTGAATTTATGGAAAAACATTCGGTCGCACGCCTGATCGGTGCGCCTCCGGGATACGTCGGTTACGAGGAAGGCGGTTATCTGACCGAAGCTGTTCGCCGTAAACCGTACAGCGTCATCCTGCTCGATGAAATCGAAAAAGCACATCCGGACGTGTTCAACGTTTTGTTGCAAGTGCTGGACGACGGTCGTATGACCGACGGTCAGGGACGGACGGTAGACTTCAAGAATACCGTCATCGTCATGACCTCGAACCTTGGTTCGCACCTGATCCAGTCGATGACCGGCAGCGATCAGAATCTGGTCAAGGTTGCCGTGATGGACGAAGTGCGCAAGCATTTCCGTCCGGAATTCATCAACCGTGTGGACGAAATCGTCGTTTTCCATGCATTGGATGAAAAGAACATCGGTGCGATTGCAAAGATCCAGCTCGAACTGCTCAACAAGCGTCTGGAAAAAATGGAGATGTCTCTGGATGTTTCGGAAAAGGCCTTGCACAAGATCGCCGAAGCCGGTTTCGATCCGCTATTCGGTGCCCGTCCTCTGAAGAGGGCGATCCAGAACCAGATCGAAAATCCGATTTCCAGGTACATTCTGGAAGGCTACTACGGTCCGAAAGATATCATTGTCGTAGACGAGAAAGACGGCAAGCTGGAATTCGAAAAACGGATTCAGGACTAAAAGTCCTTTCTTCCTTCAACAAAAAAACCGGGCGAAAGCCCGGTTTTTTTATACTCTTTATTTTTACAGAACGTCGGTAGCGTAATCGGCCAGCCGGGAACGTTCGCCACGAGCCAGCATGACGTGGCCGCCGTGCTCCCATCCCCTGAAACGGTCGACCACGTAGGTCAGGCCGCTCGAACCTTCCGTGAGGTAAGGCGTGTCGATCTGCGCGATGTTGCCGAGACAGACGATTTTGGTTCCCGAACCTGCACGGGTGATCAGGGTTTTCATCTGTTTCGGGGTCAGGTTCTGCGCTTCATCGATGATCAGGAACTTGTTGACGAAGGTACGTCCCCGCATGAAGTTCAGCGATTTGACCGAAATGCGGGAACGGATGAGTTCCTGTGTTGTCGCACGGCCCCATTCACCGCCTTCACTTTGTTCGGATTTGGAGAGGACTTCGAGGTTGTCGTCCAGCGCACCCATCCAGGGTGACATCTTTTCTTCTTCGGTGCCTGGCAGGAAACCGATGTCTTCGCCCACCGGGATGGTGACACGGGTAACGATGACTTCGTTATAGCGTTTCGTTTCCAGTACCTGAGCCAGCCCGGCCGCCAGTGCCAGCAGGGTTTTGCCGGTACCGGCCTGACCGACGAGCGTGACGATGTCGATATCCGGATTCAACAGGATATTGAAGGCGAAATTCTGTTCCCGGTTACGTGCGGTGATGCCCCAGACATTGTTTTTGCTGTGCATGTAGTCGTGCAGTGTTTCCAGCACGGCTGTTTTTCCGTTGAGTTCCTTTACCTGAGCCTGAAAAGGTATTTCACCATCCTGAGGCTCCATATAGACGAACTGGTTGACGACCATGGAAGGAACCAGCGGGCCGCTGATGCGGTAAAACGTCTGGCTGACGCCATGATGGTCGTTCTCGTGCCATGTTTCGATGTTTTTGCCGTGTTTATCCCAGAAATCGGCTGGCAGTTGCAGGGTACCCGGATAGAGCAGGTCGGAATCTTCCAGAACCTGATCGTTGAAATAGTCTTCGGACGACAATCCCAGTGCGCGTGCCTTGATACGCATATTGATGTCTTTGGACACCATGACAATGGCACGGGTAGGATGGGTTGCCACAAGCCCCATCATGACGCCGAGGATCTGGTTGTCTGCCTTGTCGGATGCCAGGTCTTTCGGCAATGGAGCCGCTTCCATTTTGGTCTGGAAATAAAGGTGTCCCTGTGCTTCCTTGTTGCCCAGTTTGTTCAAGGGAATACCCTTGGTCATCAGTCTGGTTTCATCGACATCCGCAACAAGCTGGTCCAGCGTACGGGTGACCTGTCGGACATTCCGGGCCACGTCGGACATGCCGCGTTTGTGGTTATCGAGTTCTTCCAGTGTGATCATCGGCAGGAAGATGTCGTGTTCCTCGAAACGGAAGAGGCAGGTCGGGTCATGCATCAAAACGTTCGTGTCCAGTACAAACAGTTTTGTTTCGCCTGACTTGCTGGCGGCACGGGACATTGGCGACTGTTTCGTCGTTTCTACCAGTTTTTTGCGGGGTGGACGGGGAGGAAGTTTTGCCTTTGAAACAGCTTGTGCCGTTTTTTGCCCGTTTTTCGGTGCCGCTTTGGCAGCAGGTATCGATGCCTTGGCTTCCTTTATTTCCGGTTTTGCCGTTATTGCCGGTTTTGCCGCCGGTTTTTTCTTTGCCTTGGGCGTGGCGTTGGCTGGCAGTTTGGTGGCTGCCATGTCTTTTTGCGTTATGGTATCCGCAGGTTTGGTTGGCATTTTCGGTAATGGCATCAGAACCTCGTTTTGTTATGGGTATTCAAATGATCCGGCAGCTTTGACCGATGAGTCCGGTCCGTTTTGAAATAATTTACTGCGATAAAAGTCGCACTGCTTTGTCCATTTACAAGAGAACGCTTATTTGTTCAATTGTCGGGCGGCCTCGAGAATTTCCTCGATGTGGCCGGCTACCTTGACACCACGCCATTCTTTCACCAGTTTTCCATCACGGTCGATCAGGAAAGTGCTACGTTCGATACCGCGCCCCGGCTTGCCGTAACGAACCTTGGTTTTCATGACGTTGAAGCGATTGCAGACGGTTTCTTCAGGATCGGAAATCAGGGGAAAAGGCAAATCGAACTTTTTCGCAAAATTTTCATGCGAACGCATACTGTCCCGGGAAAGGCCAACAATCTCGGTATTGGCCTTCAAAAATTCCGGATAATATTCCCTGAAATCGATGCTTTCGGCTGTACAGCCCGGTGTATTGTCTTTGGGATAGAAATAGATGATGAGGTTTTTACCCTTGTAGTCCGACAGTTTGAATGGCTTGACGGTTGCTTCTGCAGTGAAGTCGGGAATGATCTGGTCAAGCTGAACGGTTTCTTCTGACATTTTTTTTGCTTTCTTTTATGTTTTTATGGCGGGAAAAGCCATATGCGGTCAAAAAAACGCTACGACGACAGTGTAACCTTTTTTTACTGTTTTATCTCTTCCATATCTTCCATAATAAGAGCGAGAAGGGCATGCCGGTCTTCTGCCACAATCAGGTTGTACGCGCCACAGGCGGAACGGTTGTTCATGCATTCGATGAGGATGCCTTTTTCAAGCAGAAGGAAGGTTTCTTCCTGTCTTAAAAAGCGGGTTTGCCGTCCTGTTCCCAGCACAATAATGTCCGGTTTGTATTGTCCCAGTTCAATCAGGTCTGGCAGTGTCAGTTCGTCGAATGAGTGAATGGGCCATGGAACGGGCAACATGTCCGGCATGACAATCAGGCTGTGTGTGTAGCCGGCACCATTAATCGTGATGGTTTCATCGGTGACGGCAGTGACGATTTGGGAAGTGCCGATATTTTCAGGTTCGATATTCATATAATCCAAATGTTACTGTCATTAATGAATACAGGCTATGAAATTTGGCAAAAAGCGAACCAAACGATTTTTTCCTTACCTAATTCCTCATAAAGTGATAGGCTTTACTACTTAGCGGTTTCGGTCTTGATTCTCGCTGAAGTATTGGTCAGAATGATATATTTTCTTGGTTGAAAAGGGTACGATCCTTAAACGAACTCCGGGAGCACACAATGCACCTAATTAACAAATCGAAGAAATTGGCAAATGTATGTTATGACATCCGTGGACCTGTTCTCGAAAGAGCGCGGGAAATGGAAGCGGATGGACAGAAGATCATCAAGCTGAACATCGGCAATGTCGGTGCATTCGGCTTCGATCCACCGGATGAAATCGTCCGCGACATGATCAAGAACATGCAAAATGCCGCGCCATACTCGGATTCGAAAGGGATGTTCGCCTCACGCAAGGCGATCATGCAGTATACGCAGCAGAAAAATATCGAGGGTGTCACAATCGACGATATTTATATCGGCAACGGCGCATCCGAACTGATCATGCTCTCCATGCACGCGCTGCTGGACAATGGCGATGAAGTGCTGGTTCCGACGCCGGATTATCCACTGTGGACGGCCGCCGTGAATCTGGCCGGTGGCAAGGCCGTACATTACATGTGCGATGAAGCCAAAGACTGGATGCCGGATATTGCGGATATCGAAGCGAAAATCACGCCCCATACCAAGGCGATCGTCGTTATCAATCCGAACAATCCAACGGGTGCTCTGTATCCGGATGAGCTGCTGAAGAAAATCGTCAATCTGGCCCGTGAACATCAATTGATTGTTTTTGCGGACGAAATCTACGACAAGTGCCTGTATGACGGCGTGACGCATACGTCGATAGCCTCCCTTGCCAACGATGTCCTGTTCATTACCATGAACGGCCTGTCCAAGAACTACCGTTCCTGTGGCTATCGTGTTGGCTGGATGATTGTGTCAGGTGAAAAGAAATA
>JAHYZB010000074.1:5112-27821 GCA_019424645.1 Oxalobacter formigenes | reverse complement strand
GGATTATATTGTCGGGCTTGATATGCTCTCGTCGATGCGCCTGTGTTCGAATGTACCTGGGCAATACGCCATCCAGACCGCACTCGGTGGTTACCAGAGTATCAACGATCTGGTTGCACCGGGCGGCAGGTTGACCCGTCAGCGTGATCTTGCGCACAAGTTGTTGACTGACATTCCCGGTGTCACCTGCATGAAAGCACAGGCGGCACTGTACATGTTCCCGAAACTCGATCCGGAAATTTATCCGATTGAGGATGACAAGCAGTTCGCTTACGACCTGCTGGAACGCGAAAAGGTTCTGATCGTACAGGGTACCGGTTTCAACTGGATTAATCCGGATCATTTCCGTGTTGTTTTCCTGCCGAATTCGGATGACCTGACGCACGCGATCGAACGTATCGCCCGCTTCCTTGAGTACTATCGCAAGAAGTACGGCACGGAAGAGCTGGCGATGCAAAAATATGGCAAGTCTCAAAAAGAAAAAGAATTGAGAATCGTTTAAGACTTTATTTATTCATCAAGGAAATATGAAGCCTGTAAAAGTTGGAATTTTGGGATTGGGAACCGTCGGTTCCGGTACGTTCAATGTTTTGAAGCGCAACCAGAAAGAAATCCGGGGTCGTGCCGGTCGTGGTATTGAAGTCGCCATGGTTGCCGACCGTGACGTCGAAAGGGCACGGAAAATCGTCGGGGATGATTGTGAAGTCGTTTCCGATGGCAATCTGGTCGTCACCAATCCGGATATCGACATTGTCGTTGAACTGATCGGCGGCTATGACGTTGCCAAAGACTTCGTTTTGAAAGCGATTGCCAACGGAAAACATGTCGTTACCGCCAACAAGGCCTTGCTGGCCTTGCACGGCAATGAAATTTTTCAGGCGGCTCAGGAAAAGAAAGTTATTGTCGCCTTCGAGGCAGCAGTTGCCGGTGGCATTCCGATCATCAAGGCACTGCGTGAAGGCCTGACGGCTAACCGGATCGAATGGATTGCCGGCATCATCAATGGTACGACCAATTTCATCCTCTCCGAAATGCGGGAAAAGGGGCTGGATTTCGATACTGTCCTGAAAGAAGCGCAGGAACTGGGTTACGCCGAAGCCGATCCGACTTTCGATATTGAAGGTTATGACGCTGCCCATAAAGTGACGATCATGTCCGCTCTGGCTTTCGGCATTCCTGTCCAGTTCAACAAGGCGCACGTCGAAGGTATCAACAAGCTCAATGCCATCGATATCAAGTATGCGGAACAGCTGGGCTATCGAATCAAATTGCTTGGTATTACCAAGCGTATGCCAAACGGGATTGAATTACGCGTTCATCCGACCCTGATTCCGGCCAAGAAATTGATTGCAAATGTGGAAGGCGCGATGAATGCCGTGCTGGTCAATAGCGATGCGGTTGGCGCTACACTGTATTATGGCAAGGGAGCCGGTTCCGAACCGACAGCCTCAGCCGTGATCGCCGATCTGGTCGATATCGCCCGTCTGGAATCGGTCAATCCGGAACATCGTGTCCCACCACTGGCATTCCAGCCGGATGCGATGAAAAATACGCCGGTTCTGCCGATGTCCGAAGTGACGACGAGTTATTACTTGCGACTGCAAGTCAAGGACCAGCCGGGTGTGCTGGCGGAAATTACCCGTATTCTGGCCGACCTCAATATTTCCATTGACGCTTTCCTGCAAAAGGAACCGATGGAAGGAGAAACACTGGTCGATATCATTATCCTGACGCATCTGACTCAGGAGAAAAATATGGATGCTGCGATAGAAAAAGTGGAAAATCTGTCGACGGTCATGGGAAAAGTAACAAAAATACGACTTGAAGAATTGATGTAATCCGATTCTTAATTTAGTCTATGGATGAAGGGGCTGTTTTGTCGATAGCGTCAAAGTTCGATAAATAATATTAAAAATGCTGGTTGTTCCCAGGGGAGATCGCTATGTTCAATAAAATCATGATTCCGACCGACGGTTCGGATCCTTCTACGGCCGCTGCACTGGAAGGTATCGCTTTTGCCGCCGACAACAAGTCCGAAGTGATCGGTGTCTATGTTGCACCGGAATACCAATATCCGGTTTACGTTGAAATCATTCCGCCGACTTATCCGATCGAAGAAGAATACGATGCCCTGATGCGCAAGGTCGGTATGGAATATCTCCAGCCGATGAAGGAAGCGGCCGAAAAAGCGGGTGTGAAATTTACCAGCATGATCCTGTTTTCCAATACCGCCGGTTCAGCGATTGCCGATGCGGCAACGGAACAACAATGTGATCTGATCTTTATGGGTTCCCATGGCCGTTCCGGTCTGGGACAACTTCTGTTGGGCAGCGTGACGACCAAAGTGCTGAATCTCTGTCAGATCCCGGTTCTGGTTCATCATATGAAGAAGAAAAAATAAGCGTTTCAATTCAGGTAAAACGGCAGGCTTGTCAAAGAGCCTGCCGTTTTTTTATGGCGTTTTCTTGCTTTGAAAAATGGAATGTCTTGGTTTAGATACGGAGTGAACAGGTAAGGAGGCAAAAAAAATCCCGGACATCGTCCGGGATTTTTTATTGAACGCGGGTTCGAATCAAACGTGTTCGCCGAGGACGGAAACGGTGATGTCGACAACAACGTCAGAATGGATAGCGATTGCAACAGGGAAGTCGCCGACGGTCTTGAATGGACCTTCTGGCAGACGAACCTGAGCCTTGTGAATGTCAAAGCCCTGTTTGGTCAATGCTTCTGCAATGTCGAAGTTGGTGACGGAACCGAACAGACGGCCATCAACACCGGATTTTTGCAGGATCTGAACGGTCAGTCCATCCATTTTTTCGCCCTGTACCTGTGCAGCAGCCAGTTTTTCAGCGGCAGCTTTTTCCAGTTCAGCGCGTTTTGCTTCGAATTCCTCGATGGCAGCCTGTGTTGCACGGCGAGCCATACGTTGCGGGATCAGATAATTGCGGGCATATCCGTCTTTCACTTTGACGATTTCGCCAAGGTTACCGAGATTGCCGACTTTTTCCATCAAAATAACTTGCATGTTTTTCTCCAGTATTCTTTAGATTATCCGTCAACGATCAGGCGGAATGCAGGGAAGTGTATGGCAGCAGGGCCAGGAAACGGGCGCGTTTGATTGCGGTGTCAACCTGACGTTGGTAATGTGCCTTGGTTCCTGTCAGACGTGCTGGCATGATCTTGCAGTTTTCCTGGATGAAATCTTTCAGGGTATCGATATCTTTGTAATCGATCTGTTCTACGCCTGCAGCGGTGAAGCGGCAGAATTTCTTACGTTTGAACAAAGGGTTTTGCTGTTTGCGTTTATCTTTGTTTTTGTTCTTGTCAAATTTTTTACCAAATGCCATTTTCGGCTCCTGTATGTAAAAGGTTTGGACTATTCAATTGATGAAATGCCGGTTATGTGAAACACGAGACTTCTGCTTTTCAGGCTTTTGGTTGCCATAAATCCCTTGAAAAGATAGAAAGAATCGGAGGACAGTTTTTCAAATTCTTTTGAAATGTCGCCAATAGCGATGGCAGGCATTTCGAATTCCACGTTCCGGTTCGTTCCTGATTCCATCTGCTGCGAGCGGTGCCACAATCGGGCGGAGATCACAGGAATGCCAGCTGGTGTGTAACGGATCGATTCACGTTCAATCGGTCTGGCAATCAGATGAAAATGGTTTTCAGGGTTCAGTCAGGTCTCCTGTCGTTTTTCAATTTTTCAATCAGGCGGAAGCCTGTTCAGCGGCAGCTTTTGGAGCTTCCTCTTTCTGAGCTGATTTCATCATTGGAGAAGGACCGGTTTCAGCATGTTTCATTTTGACAGTCAGATGACGCAAAATGGCATCGTTGAATTTGAATGCGGTTTCCAGTTCGTTCAGTGTTTCACCGTCGCATTCGATGTTCATCAATACGTAGTGAGCCTTGGCGAATTTGTTGATCATGTAAGCCAGTTGACGGCGGCCCCAGTCTTCGACGCGATGGATTTTGCCGCCGCGGGTCGTTACACTGTTTTTGTAACGTTCGATCATGGCCGGAACCTGTTCGCTCTGGTCCGGATGAACGATAAATACGATTTCATAGTGACGCATGTATGCTCCTTATGGACATTAATAAAATAGCCTGCCCCGGCGTCAAGTCAGGTGCAGGAAGAAGAAAACCAGCTATTTTACTTCGGACAAGGCTTTAGTGCAATATCCTGTTGTTAATTAAAGCTTTGTCAGTGTGGCATAAAAGAATCGGAATGTTTGATTGTGGTTATTGATTCAAACTGAAAATACTGGTTAAATTAACAGACTATAAAAATATACAGTTTAATCCGATTTTTTCGAGTGAGGCGCCTATGATCAAACTTACTGTCCGTCAACAGGAAATTCTGGATCTTATTGCCAGATCGATTGATCAGACGGGATTTCCTCCCACTCGTGCTGAAATCGCAGCTGAACTGGGTTTCAAATCTGTCAATGCCGCGGAAGAGCATTTGCAGGCTCTGGCCCGCAAGGGCGTCATTGAAATGGTGCCAGGGATTTCACGTGGCATCCGTCTGGTTCAGACAGATGTCGGGGTTCCCTTTATCGCGCGTGAAAACCAGCTGCAATATTCAGTGCCCCTCGTCGGTCGTGTTGCCGCGGGCTCGCCGATTCTGGCGCAGGAACATATTGAAAAGAATTACCAGCTTGATCCGGCACTCTTTAGTGACAAGCCGGACTATCTGTTGAAAGTGCGCGGCCTGTCTATGCGCGATATCGGAATTCTTGAAGGTGATCTGATCGCCGTGAAAAAAACGGAAAAAGCGCGCGATGGCCAGATTGTCGTGGCACGTCTGGGTGACGACGTTACGGTCAAACGTTTTAAAAAGGTCGGCCAGTCCGTTGAACTGATTTCGGAAAATCCTGATTTCGCTCCGATCAAGGTCAACAGGGAATCCGACAATTTTCAGATAGAAGGGCTTGTTGTCGGTCTTTTGCGCACCTGGCAATAGGATTTTCCATCAAACATTCATTTTTTACCGGTGGATTGTTTCTCAATCTGCCGGGCAATTCCTCTCAATATATTGACTTCTTCCGTTTCCAGAATGGAACGCGAGAAGAGTCTTCTCAGCCGTGGCATCAGTTTTTTTGGGTTGTCCGGATTCAGGAAACCGATAGTCGTCAGTGCCGTTTCGAGATGGGTAAACATCCCGTTGATCTGATCGACGGAAGCAGATTCTCCGTGAAAGCCGATGTTTTCGTCATGTTTAGGCAGATTTTCGCTGTTGAGGATAGCCATTCGACATTCATAGGCCAAGATCTGGATGGCCTGTGCCAGATTCAGGGAACTGTACTCCGGATTGGCCGGAATGTTGATCAGGGCATGGCATTGTTCAACGTCTTCGTTCGAAAGACCGTAGCGTTCGCTTCCGAATACCAGCGCACAATTGGCATGCTCGCCTGTCAGGATAGTGTCGGAAAATTGTCTCGGAGTAAGGATCGGAGGGGAGAATTCCCGAAGCCGGGCGGAAAGGGCTGCAGCAAAATGGCAATCCTGCAAGGCTTCTTCCAGTGTGTCGACAATAACGGCATTTTCGAGAATGTCCTGTGCGCCACTGGCGAATGCAATGGCTTCTTCCTGCGTCAAAACGTCTTCAAAACGGGGTTTGACGAGGACAAGACGGGAAAATCCCATTGTCTTGATGGCCCGGGCGGCAGCGCCCACATTGCCGGGATGGCTGGTTCCGACTAATATAAAACGCAAACTTGAAAAAACGGATGTGTCGGTTTTTCGCTGGTTCATTTACAATATCAGGTTTTGGGAAACAAAGTATTCAAATCGACTACAATAAAGTCCGGTTCTTTGTTTGTCCGATTTTCTAATTGTTTATTATGACACCGCCCCGGATTTTCCGATATGCGTGTTGTCGCCTTTTTACGGAAGCACTATGCAACCAATGCTTAACACGGCGGTCAGAGCCGCCCGTCGTGCCGCTACGATTATCAATCGCGCATCGTTCGATCTCGAACAGATTCAGGTAGAACAAAAAGCGCCAAACGATTATGTGACTGAAGTCGATAAAGCCGCGGAAGAAGCCATTATCGATGTCCTGATATCGGCTTATCCGACCCATGCCGTTCTGGCCGAGGAATCGGGTGGTTCGAACAATCTGAATGATGAAAGCGAAAACGTCTGGATTATCGATCCGCTGGATGGTACGACCAATTTTATGCATCAGTTCCCGGCATACTGTATTTCAATTGCCCTGCAACAGAAGGGAATCATCACGCAAGCCGTGATTTACGATCCGGTCCATAACGATTTGTTTACTGCGTCTAAAGGCGGTGGTGCATTCCTCAATAACAAGCGTATCCGCGTCAGCAAGACCGACCGCCTGTCCAAAGCCCTGATCGGCACCGGTTTTGCCAATCGTAATAAAGACGAAAAGGCGCTGAAAGAATTTCTGCGGATGTTTGAAGTGATGACCCTGAATTCACAGGGCTTGCGTCGTCCTGGATCGGCCGCGCTGGACCTTGCATATGTCGCTTGTGGCCGCTATGACGGCTATTTTGAAAAGAATCTCAAGATATGGGACATTGCAGCCGGTTCGTTGATCGTTTCGGAAGCGGGCGGTATCGTTGCTGATTTCGACGGTGAAGCCGGTTATCTGAAATCCGGCCATATCGTGGCAGGCAGCCCGAGAATTTTCGGCCAGATGCTTCCTTTGCTCCAATCGGCGATTTAAGCTTAACCCGATTTCCTTCTTCATTGAAATATGGCATCGTCGCTGCGAATCGATCTGTTTTGTCAGGTGATCGACAATTTCGGCGATGCCGGTGTCTGCTGGCGTCTGGCACGCCAGCTTGTCAATGAGCATGGCTGTCAAGTCACTTTATGGATAGACAAGCCTTCCGTGTTGAAACGGATCAGTCCCGGGGTCAATTCTGATCTTGAAAGACAAACCGTTTGTGGTGTGGATGTACGTTTATGGCGGGAAGAGTTTCCTGTCTTGCCCTCTGAAGAAATTCCCGAAGTCGTGATTGAAGGATTTGGTGCACGCTTGCCAGAGAACTACGTTTACCAGATGGCTCAAAAAGAATCTCAACCTCTCTGGATCAATCTGGAATACCTCTCTGCCGAGTCCTGGGTCGAAGCCAGTCATTTGATGCCTTCGCCGCAGTCATGGATTCCACTGACCAAATATTTTTATTTCCCAGGTTTCACTGAACGGACAGGGGGATTGATACGTGAAAAACAACTTGTTTCGGAACGTGAAAATTTTCAGGCCGACCGGCAAAATGCGATCCGTTTTTTGTCGCAGCTCGGTGTAAGCGCATCTCCGGAACAATGGATCGTGTCATTGTTCTGTTATCCAGATGCGCCCGTTGCTTCACTTTTGAGCAACTTTTCAAAGAATGGAAATAAGGTGTTATGCCTGATTCCGGAAGGGGTTGCTACGGAGCAGGTCAGTTCCTTCATCGGAAAAACGGCAATAAAAGGAACACGTTTTGATGCAGAAAATCTGACGATTCAGATTTTGCCGATGATCGAACAGGATGATTTTGACCGTCTGTTATGGTCATGCGATTTTAATTTTGTTCGGGGTGAAGATTCCTTCATCCGTGCACAATGGGCTGCCAGACCATTTGTGTGGCATATTTATCCACAGGAAAAGGATGCCCATATGGTCAAACTGCATGCTTTTCTCGACTTGTATCTGTCCGGTTTGCCGAACGATTCAGCCGATAATATTCGCCGGTTTTGGGCTTGGTACAATGACAGGAACAATGAGAAATCCGCTTCGGCGAACTGGATAAGTCCGGCTGAAATTGGTTCGCAATGGGGGCAATACGCGACGGACTGGTTCAAAAAACTGACAGATCGTGAGGATTTGGCTAGCGGTTTGCTTCGATTTATCAATACTTTGCGCTAAAATAGGCCTTTTTTTACGTAGCGCTTTTTCAGAGTCGGCTCAAAAATGACCGGCAGACAGAACTGAAGCTTTGATTTTTAATTATTTTTTTACAAATTTATGAAAACAGCACAAGAAGTACGCGCCGGCAATGTTGTCATGGTCAACAATGAACCGATGGTGGTTTTGAAATCCGAATATACCAAATCCGGTCGCAATTCCTCCGTTTGCAAAATGAAGATGAAGAATTTGCTTACCAGTACCAATATGGAAGCCGTGTATCGCGCAGATGACAAGTTCGACGTTGTCGTTCTGGACAAGAAAGAAGTTACTTTCTCCTACTTTGCCGATCCTCTCTATGTTCTGATGGACGCTGACTACAACCAGTATGAAGTCGAAGCCGAAAACATGGGCGATGCACTGAACTACATTGAAGACGGTATGCCTTGCGAAGTCGTTTTC
Organism: Oxalobacter formigenes; assembly: GCA_019424645.1. Classification (GTDB taxonomy): domain Bacteria; phylum Pseudomonadota; class Gammaproteobacteria; order Burkholderiales; family Burkholderiaceae_D; genus Oxalobacter; species Oxalobacter formigenes_D. Next base: position 19,492 of record JAHYZB010000074.1, on the reverse strand, counting down.
TACAACGAAAAAGCCATTTCCGTTGAATTGCCCAATACAGTCATTCGTGAAGTCACTTATACCGAACCGGCAGTCAAGGGCGATACGTCTTCCGGCAAAGTCATGAAACCAGCCAAGATCGCTACCGGTTTCATGGTACAGGTTCCTCTTTTCGTCGGTCAGGGCGACAAGATTGAAATCGATACCCGTACTGGCGAATATCGCAGCCGCGCCAAATAATATCGCGCAGTCCGCCTGTTGCGAGGAAATTTGTTGTACAAAAACGGCACGCACAAACGTGCCGTTTTTTATTGATTGCGACATGCTTGCACGTTGCGCCAATTAAAACCATTTTGCGTTTTTTGATGTTAAGGTAGCGACCAGATTACTAACGGATTTTTGAAAGGAAACAGGATGGCTGTCAGAAGCATGACCTCTTACGCAACAACTTCAGTGGAAACGGTTGCAGGAACCCTGACTATTGAACTGAAGAGCGTCAATTCCCGTTTTCTGGATCTCCAGTTCAGAATGAACGACGAGTTCCGTGCCTACGAGCCTTTCTTCCGTGAAACGATCATGGCAAATGTCAAACGGGGAAAAGTCGAATGCCGTCTTTCTTTTGCCAGAAGCACACAGGAATCTTCCACATTGACCCTGAACCAGTCCCTGCTGAAGGAACTCTTGAAACTCCAGCATGAAATCCGGCACCAGTCATCCGAAGCGAACGTCATGTCAGTCAATGAACTGCTCCGATGGCCGGGCATGATCGAGGATGTCGCGCCGGATCAGGAAACCCTGCAGCAACAGGTCAGGCAGGCGATGAGCGATACGCTGAAAACGTTTACATCTGAACGCGAACGGGAAGGGGCTGCCTTGACAAAAGCGCTGGTCGATCGTGTTCATGCCATGCAGGAAATCGTTACCCGAATTGAGCCCCTGATTCCCCAGCTGGTCGCCCAGTTCCAGAAAAAGGCGGTTGAACGCATGCAGGAAGCGCTCGGAATTGCACTTGCCGATAATGCCAATACATCGCAGACACAGCAGGAAGCATCGGAACGTATCCGTCAGGAAGTGACGCTCTATGGAATGCGTATCGATGTGGCGGAAGAACTTGCCCGTCTTAAAATCCATCTGGAAGAAACAAAGAATATCCTCGAAAAAGGCGGCCTGGTCGGCAAACGCATGGATTTCATGTTGCAGGAACTGAACCGGGAAGCCAATACACTGGGTTCGAAAGCAGCCATCAAGGAATTGTCCAATGCTTCAATGGATCTGAAATTGCTGATCGAACAGGTTCGGGAACAGGTGCAGAATCTGGAATAAACGAATTGAACGTATAAAAACAGGATGCGCTTTACTGGCGACATCCCGTTTTTGTCTGGGCATGTTAATTGTTTGGTGGCGTTTGTTTTAACTCGTCACGTTTCATACTGAGATATTGCTGCTGGGTGATTTCATACAGTTGCGGGTAACGCTGGGTTGCCGCAAACCAGTTTTTCAGGCGATATTCTTCCTGTTGTGCGGGTGGTCGGGACAATGAACCCAGATACGCTTCGATAGCCAGATAATAGCGCATGGTATTGCGTTCGATCGCGCCTCTCATACCGGATATGTATTTCGGTTTTCCGTTCGGTTTTTTTCCGGTAATGGTAAATCCTTCCTTGCCGCTGCCGACGGTATCGAGATAAACATTTGTCGCCAGTTTTGCCATCGTACCGAAATGGTAGGAATAGTTGACATGAATGAATGTCTTGTTGTTCTGGATTGGAATGGCTTCCATCATCATGTAATAATCAGACGTTCCCATTGGACCGGATTTGGCATCCATAACGATTTGCATGAAGTTTGCATTGTTGATGACAGGCTTGAAATTGTATTCCATGTGAAAAGCGTCCGAGAGCGGTTGAGGTTTTTTCGTGCCTGCGTAAACTTCGATTTTATTGCTGTTTAAAGCCCGGCAATATTTGACGTTCAGATGCAAAAAAAGCACATCGCACCATTCCTCAGGTGTATCCAGTGCAGTCCGCACCGTGGAAAAAGGGTAGTTGATAACACTGTAAACGTCACCACTAATGGATTTTGATGTTTGTTCTGAATTCATGACTATTGGCTGGTTAAACTGATTGTTTTTCAGTTTGTCCTGCAATTGCTGATAGCTGTTTTGCAGGGTTTGTGCATTTTGCGCATGGACCCATCCGGACAGGCTGGACATCACGGCTAATGCCAGCACGAATTTGAGGAAATTTCGTCGGTTCATGTTTTTCCCAATTCAAGAGATAAAAAAGTTTTGAGGAAAAAATGGAAGCTTGGTTCTTTATAAGAGATGAGATTTGACAAATGGAACTCAAAGCAAGTGAATTCGCCAGGAAATAGTGATCTTTTTGTAAAATGACGGATGACCTGTTTTAAATAAAAAGGTAGGATTATGTCTGAAGCCAGTCGTGCAAAAGATTACTAATTAACAGCAGAAAGTTATGAGCAATAAAAACAGGATCATTATGGTAACGGGTGCTGCGGGATATATCGGATCGCATACCTGTGTCGAGTTGCTGGAAGCCGGTTTTGATGTTGTAGCTGTCGATAATCTATGCAATAGTTCGCATGAATCGCTAAAAAGGGCTGAAAAGATAGCTGGAAAATCCCTTGTTTTCCATGAAGTGGATGTCCGTGACAAAGCCAAATTGAAAAGCGTGTTTCAGCAACATTCGATTGACGCCATTATCCATTTCGCCGGATTGAAAGCAGTCGGTGAATCGGTTGCAAAACCCCTGAAGTACTACGATAACAATGTCAATGGCACTATATCCCTACTGGAAGAGGCTAATGATGCAGATGTCCGTCATTTCGTATTCAGCTCTTCTGCGACCGTATATGGCGATCCTGATTTTTCACCTGTGCCTGAAACAGCCAGATTGTCTGTCGCCAATCCGTACGGGCGTTCCAAGCTGATGATTGAAGAAATTCTGGGCGATTTGTCCGTATCCGATCCTTCATGGTCGGTCGCCATTCTCCGTTATTTCAATCCGGTCGGGGCTCATTCCAGTGGTCTGATTGGTGAAGACCCGCATGGCATTCCAAATAATCTGATGCCTTATGTCGCCCAGGTCGCGGTTGGAAAATTAAAGGAACTGGCTGTTTTCGGTGGCGATTATCCAACAAAAGATGGTACGGGTGTCCGGGATTATATTCATGTCATGGATCTGGCAAGAGGCCACGTCGATGCACTGAATTATCTGTTTGAAAACAAAAAAGGGTTTACCGTCAATTTGGGAACCGGCGTAGGCTACAGCGTGCTGGATGTCGTTCATGCTTTTGAAAAGGCGTGCAACAAGCCTGTCCCATACAAAATTGCGCCAAGAAGGGCTGGTGATGTGCCTTTGTATTATGCCGATCCGGCCATGGCATTGTCTTTGCTGGGATGGAAAACCCGATACGATCTGGATCAGATGTGTGCCGACTACTGGAAATGGCAAAGCCTGAATCCGGATGGATATAACTGATCCTGTCGGGAATAAAAAATGCCGGATAAACCGGCATCTTTTATAATGAAGCTCAGATAAAAACAGTTTATTTTTTCTGGCCTACGTAAATTTCGACACGTCTGTTCTGGGCGCGTCCTTCTGCCGTTGCGTTGCTTGCGATCGGATCTTTCGAACCCATGCCTTCAACGGTAAAGCGGTTGGCGGCAACACCCTGGCTAACCAGGTATTCCATGACGCTCATGGCGCGTCTTCTTGAAAGAGGCAGGTTGACGGAGTCAGAACCTGTGTTATCCGTATAACCGACTACGAAGATGGAAGAGGATGGGTTGTTTTTCAAGGTGGTAGCCAGATCTCTCAGGATGGTTTTGAACTGTGGCGAAAGGGTGGAACTACCGGTAGCGAATGAAACATCACTTGGAATGCTGACCCGGATCATGTTGTTTTCAGTCTGAACGACTTCCACACCAGTACCCTGTGTTGCAGCCTGCATTTCCTGTTTCTGTTTTTCCATATGATTACCCCACAGGTAACCACCACCACCACCAAGCAAACCACCGATTGCAGCACCGACGGCAGCACGACCCCAGCCGCCAGGACCAGTCAGGGCACCGATAGCGGCACCGGCAACGGCACCGATACCAGCACCAGTTGACGTCGTTTTCTGTTTTTCAGTCATGTTTGCACAGCCGGTAACGGCAATGGCTGCAATTAATGCACAGGCAGTTAATTTTGTACGCATGATGTTCTCCATTAGGAATTGATTGCTTATTTTTCATGAAACAAGCAATTGTGTTTTGCCTTATCTCATTTGATGGAAGGATTGTTTTCAAATACATGGTTTTCTTCAGGAAGGAGATTTGTTTACCAACACTGTATGCAAATCTTCTTCCCTGACAGGACGTTTGTTCAGACATGGAAAACATCTTTTCGTTTCCCGCAGATTTAAGATAAAACAGGAAACGATCAGATAAGAATGAAAAAACCGGCAAATTCTTCAGAATTTTGCCGGTTTTATGAGGATAAAAAAGGGCACTTACAATACTTTGGCTATCGCATCAGCAACATAATCCAGATTATGGGAGTTCAATGCGGCCACACAGATACGTCCGGTACTGACGATGTAAACGGAATAATCTTTTCTCAGTTTTTCCACCTGTTCTGGTGTTAAACCGGAATAGGAAAACATACCGTTCTGATTGATGATGAAACTGAAATCCTGACCGTTTGTTTTGGCAGCCAGTTCGTCGACCAGTTTATGTCGCATTTCGTGAATGCGGACGCGCATTCCCGTCAATTCGTTTTCCCACATCTGGTGCAGTTCCGGATTATTCAAAACAGTTCCGACGATTTTTGCACCGTAGATGGGAGGATTGGAATAATTGGTGCGGATGATTCTTTTCAATTGGGACAATGTCCTGGTTGCTTCGTCAGCATTACCGGTAACGATGGAAAAAGCGCCGACGCGTTCCCCATACAGGGAAAACGATTTCGAGAAGGAACTTGAGACGAGAACCGGAGAATACAGTTTGGCGAAGCGACGAACGATTTTGCCATCCGATTCGATACCTTCGGAGAAGCCCTGATAAGCCATGTCCAGAAACGGGATCAGTTTGTTATCCTGAACAACCTCGATAACCTCATCCCACTGTGCATCCGACAGATCTGCGCCAGTCGGGTTGTGGCAACAGGCATGCAAAACGACCACGGAGCGGGCAGGCAGTGATTTGAGTGTGCTGATCATGCCGGCGAAATCGATACCACGGTTGACCGCATCATAGTACGGATAGGTATTGACCTTGAATCCGGCCGCTTCGAAAAGGGCCCGATGGTTTTCCCAGCTTGGATCGCTGATCCAGATCTCTGAATTCGGCGAAAAGCGTCTGAGGAAATCGGCGCCGATTTTCAGGGCGCCCGTTCCACCGATAGATTGAACGGTCGCAACACGTTTTTCTTTCACGACGATATTATCTTCGCCGAAAACCAGTTTTTGCACGGCACTGTCATACATGGCCAATCCATCGATTGGCAGATAAGTATGCGGGCTCCCCTGTGCTGTCATTTGCTTTTCAGCTTCCAGTACACATTTCAAAAGAGGTACTTTACCGTTGTCATCATAATAAACGCCGACACCCAGATTGATTTTTTGAGGATTGGGGTCGGCGTGGAAAGCTTCGGTAATGCCTAAAATAGGATCGCGGGGCGCCATCGGAATGGCGGAAAAAATGGTTTCCGGAATAGATTCGTTCATCGTGTTAACATTCAATATTAAATGCGAAAAGCAATCCGCATAATGATTGCACTCGTGCAAACTATGCAGTGCCTCATAAGCAAGATTGTACTTGCTTTTTGATGTATCGACATCTTATCAAAGGTACGAAGAGAATGTCTCATTTATCGCCTGTTTCTTCCAAGAAAGAAGGAAAATTTGTCACTTTTGACAATTCTCCGTTTCAGTTATACCAACCCTTTGAGCCTTCCGGTGATCAGCCAGAGGCAATCGACAAGTTGATTGAAGGGATCGAAGACGGTTTGTCGTTCCAGACGCTTTTGGGTGTTACCGGGTCAGGGAAGACGTATACGATGGCCAATGTGATAGCCCGTCTGGGCAGGCCTGCTATCGTCTTTGCGCCCAATAAAACCCTGGCAGCTCAGTTATACAGCGAGTTCAGGGAGTTTTTCCCGAATAATGCTGTCGAGTATTTCGTCAGCTACTACGACTACTACCAGCCGGAAGCTTACGTTCCCCAGCGTGATCTGTTTATCGAGAAAGACTCGGCGATCAACGAACATATCGAGCAGATGCGCCTGTCATGTACCAAGTCGCTGATGGAACGTCGTGATGTCGTGATTGTTGCAACAGTCTCGGCGATTTACGGTATCGGTAATCCGAACGAATATCACCAGATGATCCTGACCTTGCGTGAACGGGACAAAATACCTCACCGGGATGTGATTTCGCGTCTTGTGCAGATGCAATACTCCCGAAACGATATCGATTTCAGTCGGGGTACGTTCCGCGTCAGAGGGGATACGATTGATGTTTTTCCTGCAGAAAACGCGGATTATGCGCTCCGTATTGAAATGTTCGATGATGAGATCGAAAGTCTGCATTTCTTCGATCCATTGACGGGCAAGGTTTTGCAAAAGATTCCCCGGTTTACGATTTATCCGGGCTCTCATTATGTGACTCCACGGGAAACGGTGTTGCGCGCTATTGAAACGATCAAGACAGAACTCCTCGAACGCAAGGACTGGTTCCGTGAAAACGGGAAGTATATTGAAGAGCAGCGGATCGAGCAGCGGACACGTTTTGATCTGGAAATGATGCATGAACTGGGTTTCACGAAGGGGATCGAAAATTATTCCCGTCATTTGACAGGCATGAAACCGGGCGACCCGCCTCCGACGCTGGTCGATTATTTACCGTCGGATGCACTGATGTTTCTGGATGAATCGCATGTGATGATCGGACAGTTGAATGGTATGTATAACGGTGACCGCTCGCGCAAAACCAATCTGGTCGATTACGGGTTCAGGTTGCCTTCAGCGCTTGATAACCGGCCTTTGCGCTTCGACGAGTTCGAAGGCAAGATGCGACAATCGGTTTTTGTGTCGGCAACCCCTGCCAATTATGAGCTGACTCATTCGGGGCAGGTCGTTGAGCAACTGGTTCGTCCGACCGGTCTGGTCGATCCGGTTATCGAGGTAAAACCGGCCAGCACACAGGTAGACGATTTGCTGGCGGAAATTCATGACCGGGTTGAAAAAAGCGAGCGTGTTCTGGTGACGACGCTGACCAAGCGCATGGCGGAACAGTTGACGGACTTTTTAAGTGAAAACGGTGTAAGGGTCCGCTATTTGCACAGCGATATCGATACGGTCGAGCGTGTGGAAATCGTACGCGATTTACGATTGGGTACGTTCGACGTTCTGGTCGGAATCAATCTGCTCCGGGAAGGGCTTGATATCCCTGAGGTGTCGCTCGTGGCGATCCTTGACGCGGACAAGGAAGGGTTTCTGCGTTCCGAACGCAGCCTGATCCAGACTATCGGGCGTGCAGCCCGAAATCTGAACGGGACGGCCATTTTATATGCGGACAAAATGACGGATTCAATGAAAAAGGCAATTGATGTAACGGATCGTCGTCGGGCGAAACAGCTTGCTTATAACAAGGAACACAATATTACGCCGGAAGGTATTATCAAGGAGATACGTGATCTGATCGATGGCGTTTTCCATCCACAGGACAGTTTGCAGGAATTGCAGGTTGCGGATGAACAGGCTCAATATGAAGTGATGAGTGAAAAGCAGCTTTCCAGAGAAATCAAAAAACTTGAAAAACAGATGCAGGATTACGCCAAAAATCTGGAGTTTGAAAAGGCCGCCCAAACGCGCGACCAGCTGCATATATTGAGAGAAAGAGCGTTCGGTGCAGCTGTCATCGATCGAATCCGCCTGGAATCAAAGAAAAAATAAACATGAATGATTTTTCCGATCTGATTAATGAGGCTTTAAAACGGGTTCATCCAGGCTGGCAGCCTGTTTTGATGGAAGGGTTGAGGGCAATGACAAGGCAGTCGCCGGATTACCTGACCGAGCTGTGCAGGGATGAGTTTCTGCCCACACAGGGACGCCTCTTTGCTGCATTTTCACAGCCGATGAATGCGGTTCGATATGTATTGATCGGAGAAGGACCTTATCCGAGAGAGCAAAGCGCATCCGGTTATTGCTTTATGGATGCAGCGGTCAGGGATATCTGGTCGGATAAAGGTTTGTCAAAACAGGTCAACCGTGCGACTTCCCTGCGAAATTTCGTCAAGATGTTGCTGCTCGCTGATGGAACGATATCGCCAGACCAGACAGGGTCGGATGCGATGAAAGAAATTTCGGCAATGGCGATGCAGGAAGGTTCCCCTTTTATCCGAACTCTGCCAGAGATGCAGGAAACAATGATTTTAAATGGCTTTCTCTTATTGAATGCCGCTCTGGTTTTTCGTCCTCATGTCCCTGTCCCCAAAGAAACCAAAGCATGGCAACCGTTCATGCTGACGGTTCTGGAAGCATTGGTGAAAAACAGAACAGTCCATTCTGAATTGCCTGTTCTCATTTTATGGGGGAAAATGGCTGAGAGATTGATATCCATGCCGTTTGCATCGTCTTACCGGTGCGTGGTTTCCGAACATCCTTATAATTTGTCTTTTATCCGGAATGCCGATATGCAGGCCTTGTTCAAACCGATGCGTCTGCTTTATAAAAACCGGTAAACATACCCCTCTGAAGCCTTGTGAACCCATTTTTGGGATATCGCCGGTTCCCATTCCCGGGTTTCAGTGGCATTATTGAAAAATACGTCAACTACCAGAAAATTTGAATATGTCAGATATCCAGATCATTCGTGCCAATGGCCGTCCGCTCGATTCGATGCGTTCCATCGAATTCATCCGTAATTACACAAAATATGCGGAAGGTTCTGTTCTAACCGTATTTGGCGATACAAAAGTGATTTGTACTGCCAGTATTGAAGAATCCGTTCCGCCTTTTCTGAGGGGGCGTGGTCGTGGCTGGCTGACAGCTGAATATGGCATGTTGCCGCGTTCAACCCATACCCGGATGGATCGTGAGGCGGCCAGAGGCCGTCAATCGGGACGGACTCAGGAAATCCAGCGCCTGATCGGTCGTTCAATTCGTGCAGCTTTCGATTTGAATGCGTTCGGAGAACGGACATTGAAACTGGACTGTGATGTCATTCAGGCTGATGGCGGTACCCGTACCGCGTCGATCAGTGGTGTCATGATTGCCGCGTATGACGCATTTTCCCAGATGGTGGAAGAGGGGATAATCGATAAAGTGCCTTTACGTCATTTTGTCGCGGCTATTTCGGTCGGTGTCAATCAGGGCGTACCTTTGCTCGATCTGGATTATCAGGAAGACAGTACCTGTGATACGGATATGAACGTCGTGATGACAGAAGCAGGTGAATTTGTCGAAATTCAGGGAACTGCGGAAGGCGGCGCATTCAGTCGTAAAACCTTGAATGACATGTTGGGGATGGCTGAAAAAGGGATTGCCGAGTTGATCTGCATGCAGAAAAAAGTGCTTGGACTGGAAGCGGATTGAGTCTTGGCGGAAATCATAAATGAGTAAAGAAATTATTATTGCTTCTGGCAATCCAGGCAAGTTGCGTGAATTCAAACAGATGCTGGAACCAGCTGGCTATATCGTTTATCCGCAATCGGAATACCATGTCAGTGAAGCGGATGAGCCTTATTTTTCGTTCGTTGAAAATGCCTTGAACAAGGCGCGTCATGTTTCCCGATTGACCGGTAAACCGGCGCTGGCAGATGATTCCGGTTTGTGTGCCGATGCTTTGGGGGGCAGTCCCGGCGTCTTGTCGGCACGGTATGCCGGAGAACCGAAATCGGATCTCCGTAATAACCGGAAGCTGATTTCCGATCTGGCTTCATATAGCAACAAGGCAGCCAATTTTTATTGTGTTCTGGTTTACGTCCGTTCGGCGGATGATCCACAGCCAATAATAGCGGACGGTAAATGGCTGGGTGAAATTATCGATGTCCCCAGAGGGGAAAACGGTTTTGGATATGATCCTCATTTCTGGATTCCGGAATGGCAGAAGACCGCAGCCGAATTAACTCCGGAAATGAAAAACAGTCTGTCTCATCGTGGCAAGGCGTTGAGAGCGCTTATGGAGAAGTTGTCGTGATTCCCATTCGTCCGGTCAGTCAGTTACGGACGGAAAAAAATGAGGCAGGCAAACCTCATTTCGATAGTTTGCCACCTCTTTCTCTTTATATTCACTTTCCATGGTGCGTCAGGAAATGTCCTTATTGTGATTTTTATTCGCATGAGAAGGGATCGAATCTGCCAGAAGCGGAATATCTGGATGTCTTGTGTTCCGATCTGGAAGCATCTTTGCCGCTTGTCTGGGGAAGATCTGTCTCGTCCATTTTTATCGGGGGAGGTACGCCCAGTCTGCTGTCTGCAGAGGGAATCGATCGGCTTTTGTCATCTGTCAGAGCGTTGTTGCCTCTTCTGCCGGATGCCGAGATTTCGATGGAAGCCAATCCCGGGACTTTTGAATCAGGCAAATTCAAGTCTTACCGTGAAAGCGGCATTAACCGGTTGTCAATCGGCATTCAGACTTTCAATTCCCGCCATTTGCATCAGCTTGGCAGAATTCACGACAGTGATGAGGCAAAAGACGCCATTGCCATCGCGATGAAGTATTTCGATAACGTCAACCTGGATTTGATGTTTGCGTTGCCGGAACAAACTCTGGAAGAGCTCGAACAGGATATTTCAACGGCCTTGTCATTCCAGACTCCACATCTGTCGCTTTATCAATTGACTGTTGAGCCTAATACTTATTTTGCCAAACACCCTCCGGTTTTGCCGAATGAGGATATGATTGAACGCATGCAAGGCAGGGTCGAAGAAATGACGACTCTGGCAGGATTTGATCATTATGAAGTATCTGCTTATGCCAAACCGGGCCACCAATGCTGGCATAACAAAAATTACTGGCTCTTTGGCGACTATCTTGGAATAGGCGCAGCAGCGCATTCAAAATTGACGGTGAATGACCGGATTATTCGCCAGATGCGTCATCGCAATCCAAAATTATATATGGAAGGGGATGAAAACAACTCCAGAATTGAAGAGGAGTTTTCTGTTCCGTTATCCGATGTCGGATTCGAGTTTATGTTGAATGCCTTGCGCTTCACCAGCGGTTTTCCTGTTTCCCTGTTCTGCGAACGGACGGGATTGCCTTTGTCTTCCATTCTTGAACCAGTTGAAAAAGCTCGCAAAAAAGGCCTTTTGACAGTAGATTCTGCATTTATCAGGCCTACTGAACTTGGCAAACGTTTTTTGAACGATTTGCAGCAGATTTTTCTTCCAGACTGACTCTTCTTTTTTGCGCTAACTACATGAACCTGTTGCCCGGGTGACTCATGTTGCAAATTTTTTTCAAATTGCTGTGCACAAGCTGACAGATGTTGTTTCTTGTCTGATACTACAGCACATCGAACACATCTGTGAGGAGTAATGGAAAAAATCGGGGAGTATGAGAGTCTTGGCGGAAGGGGTGGGATTCGAACCCACGGATGCTTTCACATCGCCGGTTTTCAAGACCGGTGCATTAGACCACTCTGCCACCCTTCCGGAAGAACGGGATTATACAGGAACTTTTCCGTTTTGAGTTGGATTGTGAATCAGAAATCTTGTCAGAAACTGCAATCGGAGAGCCTGGGGAAATATTTGATATAAAACAGAAAAACAAGCTGAAACGATTTGGTGATATCGGCAATTAGATACGGGTTAAAGAATTATGTTTCATATTTTGATTTTTATATTCCTTGCAATATTTATATTAAGAAACTTCTATTGTCTCAAAATATAAAATGATGATTTTTTATATAACTCATTGTTAATATAAAAATGTATTTTTATAAATTATTCATGTAACTATAAACTCAATGTAAATATTTATATTCTTTTGGATTATCAAAGAAAATGCTTTGCATTAACGTTTTTTGTTAAAATAATTAATATTCAAATTTCATACCTTCTTAAAATTAAGTGAGGACAAGGATGTCACAGTCTGAAAAACAACGAGAAAAAAATTCGCAGCATGTCTATCAGAAAGTTGCGGTCAACACTAATGATGATAAGAATGGTGCAGGAAACAGGGTTAAAAAGGCGAAAAGCATACCGGGTTACAGGCTGATAAATAAAATCAAGAGCAGATCAATAGAATTGGGCGTTCAGGATAGATATATTGCCGATATTATTGGAGTGACACCCATTTACTGGTATTCAATTGCAAATGGCCATAGAAAGATTTCAGCGTTAAGCAAAGATAAACTTGAAAAAATTGCACTGTTTCTGAATATACCTACCGTACAGGCAATGAGTTTGGCTGATGTGCTTGATCATAAGGATTTTTTTCTTGGAAATCTGGAAGGACAGCTGGATATATCGATTGAACAGATGAGAAATGATCCCGCCTGGATGTGCTGGGCTCCAACGGATGAAGAATGGGCGCTTATGGCTGTAGGAACCCGAACAGGAATTGTCATGCTTTACGAAACCGTTTATCAAAAAATGTTGCTGAGACGTGCTGAAATTGAAAATCCGGAGCTAAAAGAAAAGATGGAAAAATTTCTGGAAGAGGCCAATATTGAAACGGATAAGTAGTGCGTGGTTTGGAAACAATTCCTAATTTTTCTTGCTTGTCAATATTATTGGTATCTGAATAGATATGTTTTTGAGTATTAATCATGAAAGTGGCTTGAAAAATTCAAGCCACTTTTTTTTATACAACCACTTTTAGTATTTTCATGAAAGCTATTACATATTCGGCACCGTTCATTTCTTCAGGCATGTATGGCTTTAAATTTGTCGTCTCACAGTGTTGATTTATTATGATTGAAAATTTTGTATATACTTTTATATTCAAATACCCATTCATTTTTATGGTGATGAGTGGAATTTTTTATTTTTTCAGATTCTGAATTTTTTGAATATGAATAAAGTAACTTTTAAATTATTTCAAGTGAATATCAGAAGTTAACTATTTATATTTCAGTCACTTATTCAGGCGATTTTTTGAAGATGTCATTTTTGTAACTATAAGATTTTTATTTCAGTCGGGATTAATTGTAAATGTGAAGAGTTAGTGGTTGTTGAATTCTTTACCAGAGCTAAATGAATGGTTCTTGATGAGTCATTTTATAGCTGGGAGGGCACCTGTAGTGAATTTTTGCCAGGATCGCTGTTGCTTGCATCATCAGGGATAAGAAGTATTTCAGGAAAGTCCTGTTTTATCAATTAATTTTGCTGTTTTTTATTATTAAAATAAAATAACTGGACAATTTGTCAGTGAATTGTCTTTAGTGTCAGATTTATTATAAATATCGAATTCTTTATTTTAATCAAGAAATGAATTTCGTATAATGTTTTAAAAATCACTTTGACAAATATTTTTTTAATCAATAGTGCATGAACATGCTCACAAAAAAGTTTTGTTAATCTGTCAGGTACGAAAAACTGCTTGGATGAAGGGGCATCATATGTCATACCCGGTTATTTCCAGGAAAAACTTATCTGTCTATCGGTTACGTTTCAGCCTCGGGAATGGTTGCATTTCATTCTCAAAAACATGGATATTAAATTGTTTAATGAGGTATTTGTCCTTAAAATAGAAAGATACTGAAAAAATCAATTTTTATTTGTTTGCACTGATTTTTTTATTTTCCATTCAAGAGGAAAGGCAGAAAAAATGAAAGGTATTATCCTTGCGGGTGGGAGTGGCTCACGTTTGTATCCGTTGACAAAAATAATTTCCAAACAGCTGTTGCCAGTGTATGACAAGCCCATGATTTATTATCCATTGTCTACGCTTATGCTATTCGATATTCGCGATATTCTGATTATTTCAACGCCCCAGGATACGCCAAACATCGAAAAACTGTTTGGCGACGGAAGCAAATACGGGTTGAATATCCAATATGCTGTTCAACAAGAACCCAGGGGGATTGCTCAGGCATTGACGATAGGAACTGAATTTATCGGAAATGACGATGTTTGTCTGATCCTTGGCGACAATATTTTCATGATGCATGAAGCGCTGGGCGAGTTCAAAAAAGAAACCGATAAGAATAAAGGCAGGAGAGCAACGATTTTTGCTTATCACGTTCTTGACCCGGAACGATTCGGCGTCGTTGAGTTCGATTCACAATTCAATGCAATTTCAATTGAGGAAAAACCCAAAAACCCCAAATCCAACTACGCATCTGTTGGCCTGTATTTTTATCCGGGCGATGTGGTTGAAAAAGCAGGAAGTCTGAGGCCTTCCGCCCGTGGAGAACTGGAAATTACGGATTTGAATAATATGTATC
>JAHYZB010000074.1:0-5102 GCA_019424645.1 Oxalobacter formigenes | reverse complement strand
GAGGGGCGTATGAGCGTGGTTCCCATGCGACGTGGAAATGTTTGGCTGGATGCGGGAACACCTGTATCCTTGATGGAGGCATCTATATTTATCGGGCTGATCGAAGAACGTCAGGGCCTCAAGATTGCCTGCATTGAAGAAATTGCTTATCGTAAGAGGTTGATTGACGATGCTGGGATGCAAGGCTTGATTGACGATATAAAAGATGGCTCTACATATAAAGAATATCTGATGAAAGTATACAAGGAACATCATGAACCTTATTGAAACGTCGCTTGATGGGGTTTTAATCGTTGAACCGAAGGTATTTGCCGATTCGCGTGGCTATTTTTTCGAAAGTTACAATCAGGCGTTTTTTGAAAAGCATGGATTGTTTTATTCCTTTGTGCAGGATAATCAGTCGAAATCGGCATTTGGTACTATACGCGGCTTGCATTTTCAGCGAGGAGAATTTGCACAGACAAAACTTGTGCGAGTTCTGCAAGGTAAAGTATTGGACATTGCTGTAGATTTAAGGATGGGATCTCCTACCCTGGGCCAACATGTTGCCGTTGAGCTTTCTGATGAGAACAACAGGCAGTTATTGATTCCAGGTGGATTTGGTCATGGCTTCAGTGTGTTAAGTGAATCGGCCATTTTTTCTTATAAGTGCGATAACTTTTATGCGCCTGCCAGTGAAGGTGCTGTCCGGTTTGATGATCCAGATTTGACTATCGACTGGCGTATAGATATGGACAAGGCATTGCTTTCGAATAAGGATAAAAATGCCCCAGATTTTCAGACATATTGTCAGTCTCCTGCATTTTTCTTTACTGAAAAGGAAAGGATATAAGGCATGTACCTTGTAACTGGAGCCAATGGGCAGCTTGGAACAGAACTTCGTAAATTGCTGAGAAATTCTGCTGTATATATAGACAGGGATGAACTCGATATTTCTTCTGAAACAGCGGTAAAAGATTTTTTCAAAAACAACCAGTTCGATTATATTATCAATTGTGCGGCCTATACAGCTGTTGACAAAGCTGAAGATGAGCCTTTACAAGCGGATGCCGTCAATCATCTGGGAGCCAAATGGCTGGCGAAATATGGCAAGTCCATCATGCATATTTCTACGGATTATGTTTTTGATGGCGCTCATTCAAGACCATATTTAGAGAGTGATCAACCTAATCCTGTTTCGTCTTATGGCAAATCCAAACTGGCAGGTGAACTGGCTGTCATTAATTCTGCAGAAACAGGCATAATTTTAAGGACAGCATGGTTATATTCAGCTCATGGCAATAATTTTTTAAAGACCATATTGAGTCTGGGTAAAGAACGTAAAAGCTTGAATGTTGTATCGGATCAGGTGGGCACTCCGACGTTTGCAGGGGATCTTGCAAAAGCCATTGTCCAGATTTTGCCTCAGATACAAAAAAACAAAAAGAGCGTTTACCACTTTACCAATGAAGGTGTTTGTTCATGGTACGATTTTGCTCATGCTATTATGGAAATAGCAGATCTTTCCTGCAAAATTAGCCCTATTGAAAGCAAAAATTATCCGGCCAAAGCAACTCGTCCTTTTTATAGCGTATTGAATAAAGAAAAAATCAAAAACGATTTCAAACTGGCTATTCCGCATTGGCGCGATGCGTTGATTGAAGTATTGAAAGAAATGAAGGAAGTTGAATGAGATCGATTCTGGTAACAGGCGGTGCAGGTTTTATCGGTTCCAATTTTATTCCCTATTTTTCAGAGAAATATCCTGATTATTATATTATTAATCTGGATAAACTGACTTATGCAGGTAGTCTTGATAATCTCAAAGAATGTGAATCGATGGTGAATTATCAGTTCGTCCAAGGTGACGTTTGTGATGAAAAATTGGTCAAAGAACTATTTGAAAAACAAGATATTAGAGGTGTAATACATTTTGCTGCGGAAAGTCATGTCGATAATTCCATAAAAGGGCCTAAATCTTTTATGGAAACCAATTTTATGGGGACCTTCAATCTTATTGAAAACGCTAGAAGGCACTGGATGGAGGCGCCAAATCAATTCAAAAGTGGGTATGAATCCTGTCGCTTTCATCATATCTCAACAGATGAAGTCTATGGCACTCTTGGAGAAACCGGGTATTTTTCCGAAGAAACGCCTTATGCCCCTAACAGTCCATATTCAGCCAGTAAAGCGGGGTCTGATTTTATTGTTCGAGCCTACCATTATACATATGGTATGAATGTGACGACATCCAATTGTTCCAATAATTACGGGCCGAAACAGCATGGTGAAAAGTTGATTCCGACTATCATAAGGAAATGTCTTGCAGAAGAGCCCATACCTGTGTACGGACTGGGGCAGAATGTTCGTGACTGGCTATATGTCATGGATCATTGTCGGGCGATTGACCTGATCTTCCATCAAGGCAGATCAGGTGAAACATATAATGTTGGTGGACATAATGAAAGAAATAATCTCCAGATCGTCAATACAGTTTGCTGGATTCTGGATGAAATAAAACCTAGAAAGCAGGGTAACTATGCAGAGCTGATCAACTTCGTTCAAGATCGACCCGGACATGATCTGAGGTATGCTATTGACGCGAAAAAGCTGAAAAGTGAACTTGGATGGAAAGCGGATGAGAATTTTGATACAGGAATATTGAAGACAGTTGATTGGTATTTGAAATTTGATAATAAAATGAAAAATTATTTTTAAATATTTTATAAAGATTTATAGAGGATTATAATGTCGTCTCCGGTGAAAATTGAATTTAATAAACCTTTCGAGTCTGGTAATGAGCTTCGTTACATTGCAGACAGTATAAAAAGAGGGAAAATATCTGGAGATGGATATTATACAAAATTGTGTAACGAATGGTTTTTGAAAAAAATTCACAGTAAGATATTACTGACAACTTCATGTACATCAGCGTTGGAAATGATGGCAATGTTGCTGGATATAGAGGCTGGTGACGAGATTATCATGCCATCTTATACATTTGTTTCTACGGCGAATGCGTTTGTTTTGCGTGGAGCTGTTCCAGTGTTTGTTGATATTAGACCAGATACACTTAATATTGATGAAAAAATTGTTGAAAAGGCAATTACACCGAGAACTAGAGCAATTGTTGCTGTGCATTATGCTGGTGTTGGTTGTGAAATGGATGCCCTACAAAAAATATGTAAAAAACATAACTTGTACCTCATAGAAGATGCTGCACAAGGATTTGCTTCTGAATACAAGGGGCTCCCTTTGGGAACAATAGGTAGTCTGGGAACTTATAGTTTTCATGAAACCAAAAATATCATTTCAGGCGAAGGTGGGGCATTAATTATCAATGATCAAAAATTTATAGAACGTGCTGAAATTATAAGAGAAAAAGGAACTAATCGAGCCAGATTTTTTAGGGGGCAGGTCGATAAGTATATGTGGGTTGATAAAGGTTCTTCTTATCTTGCATCCGATATGATCGCAGCATTCCTTTATGCTCAATTGGAGAATGCATCGAATATAACTGAGAAAAGACTTGAAATATGGAATAAATATCATCACTTTTTTGAAAAATATGAAGCTCGAAAAATTTTAAGGCGCCCAATAATACCTGATACGTGTAAATATAATGCTCATATGTATTATATTTTATTCAATGATTTGATGGAGAGAACTGAATTTATTGACTATTTAAAATCAAAAGATATAAATACAGTCTTTCATTATATACCGTTACATTCTTCTCCTGCTGGAAAAAAATATGGTAGAGCTTTTGGTGATCTGTTTATAACTAATAGGGTTTCTGATACTTTGTTGAGAATGCCGCTATTTTACGAGCTTAATGATTATGAAATGGAAAAAATATTTGAAGCGATCTCTTCTTATTTTGGTAGATAATTCTTAAGATGTTTCAAATAATAAAATATTTTATTAAAGTTCTTCTTTTCGAAATTATTTCTGATGTTGATAGGGCAATTGAATCAAAAAGGAAGGAGATTGTCAAATGAGTAAAATAGATATTTATCAGTACAAATTATTGCATGAGATTACTCAGAAATACGGGGCTTCAGGAAGCAAATATTTTAAAGATATTTGTCTTATCATAGATATTTTAAATCCCAAAACAATTTTAGATTATGGATGTGGCAAAGGGGCTTTGGTAAACCAGATCAGCGAAGCTTTTCCTCACATTGATGTATATGGGTATGATCCTGCTATCGAAGGTAAGAATGAATTGCCTCTCTCCAAAAAAGTTGATTTATTATTAAATACAGATGTACTAGAACATATACCAGAAGAAGAAATAGAGTCTGTTATTAATCAAATATCTAACATATCTAAAAATTGTTATTTTGCCTTAGATCATGCTCTTGCCGATACCATATTGCCGAATGGTAAAAATGCACATTGTACAATAAAACCTGTTTATTGGTATGAAAGATTATTTTCAAAGTACTTCAAAGAGATAACTATACTAGAGTCTCCTGAATCATGGAAATCAGTTGTTCTTACTTTTGGCGTTAATGATTCATTTTATAAAAAATACTATGGTTATAAAAAAGCTAAAGTTAGTAAATTAACTATATTAAAATACACTTTATTATCAATCATAACATTTGGCAAAAAAAGAATTCATTATAAAAATAAATTAAATAATGTAACTATGTAAACATCTGTGTTTTAGTAATATTGGTAAGGATCTCGTTTCCTAGACAATAGATAGTGCCATAAAGTACAGTTTTTCGTTTACCATGGGCGACAGTCCTTCATTTGTTCCATGACGCTGTTCCGGATTGTAGAAGAATTCGACGTAGTTAAAGATGTCGGCCTTGGCTTCGTCGCGTCTTTTATAGATTTTCCATTTGATTCGTTTTGCCTTCAGGTTCGAGAAAAAGCTTTAAGCAACAACATTGTCATGGCAGTTTCCTTCTTGGTTTATGCTGGCTTCCAGATGACTATCGCTCAGAAATTACGTTAGTCTCTACTTGTGTATTGAATCCCCTGATCTGAATGAACCAAAATTTTGTTCTTCGGCTTGCGACGCCATAAAGCCATCAGGCGGGCGTCGATGACGAGAGCGGCTCAAAGCAGAAATACTCAAGGAAGTCATCGAAAGAAGTGATGAAGCC
>JAHYZB010000073.1:47788-49623 GCA_019424645.1 Oxalobacter formigenes | reverse complement strand
TACGTGGGTCATGTCCAGGATTTTTACTCCGGATAATGCTTTGCTACCCATATTTCTCTTCCTCCAATATATTGGTCTGTTTTACTTCTTTTTTTCTGGCATATGCCAGTCTTCTTTACAATGAAAAAGGTTACCCTCTCCCTTCGTATTTCTTAAATTATTTTCCTGCCACTGCCATACGCGATTTCAGCCTTGCCTTGGTACCAGGAGACCATTCCTGCGGGTCAACCCAGATATTGATGACAGCACATTTCCCGGTTTTCGCTACAGCATCCCGCCCACGATGCAAGGCACTTGCAATGTCTTCCGGATTATGAACTTCTTCCCCATACCCGCCCATCATTTCAGCAAATTTACCATATGGCAAGTCACTTAACAAATTACCAACGTTTCCTCTGTCACCATACTTCGCCAGTTGCGCATAACGGATCTGGTTCATCGCCGAATTGTTACCGACAACTGCCAGATAAGGCACATGGAAACGATTGGCCGTTTCCATATCGAACGCGGTCATGGAAAAAGCGCCATCCCCGTAATAACAAAGAACTTCTTTTTCGGGATGGGCCAGTTTCGCGGCAATAGCGAAACCGGTTCCAACACCCAGACTGCCCAATGGGCCCGGATCCATCCATTGCCCCGGATTACGGGGACGTACAGCCTGCGCTGAAATCGTGACGACGTCTCCTCCATCCCCTATATAAACCGTATCGTCATTCAAAAACTCATTCAGTTCATACGCGACACGATACGGATTGATCAGTTTGTTTTCCGAACGGAACAAAGGCATCAGTTTTTCAAGTGCCTTTTCTTCGGCAACCCGTAATTCCTGCATCCATTGCCGACGTTTGGTTCGAGCTCCTTTTTCGACCCTTCCGGATGCGGCCTGTATCAGGGCATTGAAAATGGTACCGGCATGTCCCAGCAAGCCCAGCTCTATATCCCTGTTTTTTCCGATTTCGACATAATTCTGGTCAATCTGTACTACTTTGGCATCCTGATTCAGTTGTTTTCCATAGCCAAGACGGAAATCGAAAGGTGCCCCTACAACAAGAATGACATCCGCATTGGCCAAAGCCATGCTGCGAGTGCGATCAAATGAGTGGGGATTATCGTTTTTCAGAATGCCACGTGCAGCCCCATTGGTGTATGCGGGAATATCGAATGCCTTGATCAGTTCTGCTGCCTCGGAATGACTGCGGCTGTTCCAGACCTGGCTCCCGAAAAGTACCGCCGGTTTTTCGGCATGAATGAGCAAATCAGCCAGCTTTTCGATTTCTTCCGGAACGCACATGACTTTGGGAGAACAGCGGTAATGCCCAGCAGCAGGAACAGTGCAGTTTTTGAACTCAACGTTTTTATCAAGGATGTCACGCGGCACTTCAAGATAAACCGGCCCGGGCACTTCACCAGTCGCCTCACGGCATGCCATGGATACCATATCGGCCATACGTTCGGTCGTTTTTACGCTGTTCGCCCATTTGGTCACAGGAGACATCAGTTTGACATGATCATATTCCTGTAGCGAACCCTGCAAATACTGGGTCGTGGCACCCTGACCGCCGATATGCAAAAGAGGTGTTTCCGAACGCAGGGCAGTCGCCAGACCAATAACAGCATTACAGCATCCCGGACCTGCCGTGGTGACAAGACAACCTGTTTGCCCGGTTTGCCGCGCATATCCGTCGGCGGCATGTGCTGCAACCTGTTCATGACGGAAATCAATGATCCGGATGCCTTCGCTGACGCATCCATCGTAAATATCGACGATGTTGCCGCCAGACAATGTAAAGATGGTATCGACGCCTTCGTTTCGAAGTGCTTTTGCAACCAGATGC
>JAHYZB010000073.1:28083-47778 GCA_019424645.1 Oxalobacter formigenes | reverse complement strand
CCACCTGATATGGTCTCCGGATTCAACGAATCTTCTGCTGTCGTGCCCATGTAGTGTGTGATGACTTTGCCGTTTAACGTCAATTAAACGACAATTACGTTTCTTTGGGGAATCAAACGCTGAAGCAACTGTTTCATCAGGCAACTATTTGCATGCGGAAACAAGTGCTACAGCCAATTTACAAGCTAACAGCTATCATAGCTTCTTAAGCCAAAAATCCCGCTTGACCACAGTCAATTTTTCCCTCATCCCCTGGCTTTGACCGTTTATTTTCCAAATTACCAGGAGTGCATTCGACTTGTTTTTTTGACTGCCTTATTTCATGATAGGCGTCCATACTCTCCAAAAGAATAAAAATACCATGTCGATATTGCTTTCCACATTGAATGCCCGCTACGCTCATACAGCACTTGGGCTTCGTTATCTGAAAGCAAATATGGGAGTGCTTCAATCAAGAACGGAACTGATGGAATTCGTCATTGGCGCAGACGTCACCGTTCTTGCTGAAAAAATCCTGTCAGCAAAACCTCGCATATTGGGATTATCGGTTTATATCTGGAATGTGGAAGAAACGACAAGACTCGTTTCACTCATCAAAGCCATTTCCCCCCAGATAATCATTATTCTGGGAGGACCTGAAGTCTCCCATGAAACGGAAGACCAGCCTGTCGTCCAGCTGGCTGATTATGTCATCAGGGGCTGGGGTGAAGTGACGTTGCCTACTTTGTGCCAGCAGATTCTGGACGGCAAAACGCCCTCCTCAAAAATCCATCAGGGCATTCAGCCCGCCATGACTGATATCGCTTTGCCTTATGATTTTTATACTGACGAAGATATCGCTCACCGTACACTTTATGTGGAAGCATCCCGCGGATGTCCTTTCCGCTGCGAATTCTGCCTGTCTTCTCTTGACAAAACAGCCTGGGCCTTCGATACAGACCTGTTTATCGACGAGATGGAAAAACTGTACCATCGTGGCGCCAGAAATTTCAAATTCGTCGATCGTACTTTCAATCTGAACATTAAAAGAAGCCTTCAAATCATCCAGTTTTTCCTGAAGAAGCTGGAAGCTGCGCCAACGGACCCCGTATTCGCCCATTTCGAACTGGTTCCGGATCATTTGCCCGACGCATTGAAAGAAGCCATTCTGCTGTTTCCCGCAGGTTCTCTGCAACTGGAAATCGGCGTTCAGTCTTTTAATACCGATGTACAAAGCCTGATCAGCCGAAAACAGGACAATGAAAAATCGGAAGAAAATATCCGTTGGTTGAAAGAACATACCCACGCACATATGCATGCTGATCTGATCGTGGGACTGCCCGGAGAAAATATCGACAGTTTTGCAAAAGGATTCAACCGTCTGGTCGATATCAATCCCCATGAGATACAGGTAGGTATTCTGAAACGCCTGCGGGGAACACCGGTATTAAGACATGCCGATGCCTACCGCCTGGTTTTCGATTCCTCGGCACCTTATACGATTTTGTCCACCGCCGATATCGGATTTCAGGACATGCAACGGATGAAACGTTTTGCACGTTATTGGGATTTGATTGCCAATTCTGGCCGTTTCATCAAAACATTACCGTTCATATTGAAGGATCTGCCATTCGAACGTTTCATGGCCTTGTCCGACTGGATTTACCAAAAGACGAATGCCATGCATGGCATTGCGTTGGAAAGGCTTGCTTCATTGATAACGGAATGGTTGTCCGAAAACGGGGAAGAAATGGCAACCGCCCGGACCATTGTGGGTGCCGATTTCATTCCACGGGCGGAAAGAGGTAAAAAAGGGGAAGACAACAAATATCCTTCCAATACGGCGCTGATCAGGCAAAACCGACGAAAAAACAGTGAATAATGGCACAAATCCTGTTTATTTCAACCAGCCCCGATGACGGAAATACCAGAAAGGCGCCAATGCACTTGCCACCATCAGCCCAAGCGCAAACGGATAGCCGAAATCCCATGCCAGCTCAGGCAGGATACGGAAGTTCATGCCGTAAATACTGGCGATCAGTGTCGGCGGCAGGAATGCCACACTGGCAACCGAGAAAATCTTGATGATCTTGTTCTGGTTGATGTTGATGAAACCGACTGTGGCATCCATCAGGAAGTTGATTTTTTCAAACAGGAAAGACGTATGGCCGTCGAGCGATTCGATGTCCCTTAAAATCTGGCGTGCTTCTTCAAACTGGTCCGAATCGAGCAAACGCCCTCTCATCAAAAAGCTGACAGCCCGTCGCGTATCCATCATGGTACGCCTTATACGGCCATTCAAATCTTCTTCCTTGGCAATCGTAGAGAGGGTGGCCGCTGCGTCCTGATCGGTAAACTCTTCCTGAAGTACCTTGCTGCTGACTTCTTCAAGATTACGATAAATGCCTTCCAGCGCATCCGCAGAATATTCCGCATCCGTGGCGTACAGGTCGAGAAGAACATCCTTGTAATCGGTAATGGACCCGGGACGCGATCTGGCACGCATTCTGACAAGCCGGAAAACCGGCAGATCATCCGGATGCATCGAAAACAGCATGTTACGTGTCAGAATAAAGGCGACGGTAATGGTCTGGGAGGGGCCTTCATCGTCATCATCAATCCGGAAATCCGTCCGCAGGTGCAAATCACCGTTTTCCGCTTCGTAATATCGCGCAGACGCTTCGATATCCTTGACCTCATCTTCATCCGGCATCGTCACATCATAGGTGCTTTTAACCCAGGAACGCTCTTCTTCCGTCGGATCGGTCATATCGACCCATATTGGAGCGACATTTTCCAGATCCGTTCTGGATTCGATGGGTACCTGATTCAAGCGACCATTTTGAAGGACGAAGACATTGATCATAAGAAAAACTTTCAGACACATTAACAGGGTTTCTGTCGGCAGAAATCAGGGATGGATCACATCACATACTGATTTCAGTTTTATGACAAACATTCAAATTGCGTTATTTTGAATGGCCATTAAATTATTGCCTAACTGAAAATAGCGCAAGTGTACTGATAACCTGTTTATCAGGCAAGTTACATGAGAACAATTGATTCTTTTATCTTGGCACGTCAGCCGAACCCATTCTTCTCAAAATAAGAGAAGTCCTTCGCATCAGATAAGCAGAATTCCGGTGCGAATCGAAATACCTGGGCTTTGGCAACATCGCCGCGAGCTTGGCGGCCTGTCCTGCACTGAGATTGGCAGCAGAAGTCCCGTAATAATGGCGAGCAGCCGCCTCAGCACCGAATACACCAGTACCGAACTCAACCAGATTCAGGTAAAGCTCGAATATCCGCTCCTTCTCCATCCAGAACTCGAGCATGTAGGTAATAACAAGTTCCTGAACTTTTCTCGCATAACTGCGACTGCCGGAAAGAAAGAGATTTTTGGCCAGCTGTTGTGTGATAGTAGAACCACCGGCAACAATTTTTCCTTTCTTGCTATTTTTTTCATATGCTTTTAAAAGCGCTTCCCACTCCACACCTTCATGGTCGGTGAAATTCGAATCTTCGGATGCAATGACCGCCCGCTTCAGATTACGCGAAATGCGTTTATAGGGCACCCATTTATGTTGCAACTTCGCTTTCGGGTTCTTTTCCTGCAAAACAGAAAGTTGCTGTCGCATAAAGCTGGTTGAACTCGGATTGAAATGAACCCACCAGGCAATCTGAAAGAAAAAATAGATCTGCATCGCCAGTATAAGTCCGAACGGAACAAAGACAATCCATCGCCAGTATTTCCGGCAAAGTGCGACAAGTTCCTTTATTTTCGCCATTATTCACGCCCGAAATGAGAAAATACCGGTTTAGTATCCGGTTTGACGCCACGCCAGACAAAAAACGATTCAGCCGCCTGCTCCACCAGCATCCCGAAACCGTCTCGACCTTTCACTCCACTCTGCCTCGCAAATTGCATGAATGCTGTAGGCTTGTTGGCATACACCATATCCAGAGCCAGCGCATTATCAGCAAAAATAATTTTGGAAACCGGTGGCATCGCATTCGACAGTCCGGCAGAAGTCGCATTGATGACAATGTCGTACGGTTCTTTCAGCTCATCATAGGCAAAAGCATTTGTATTTCCAAAATCAGAGAACTGTTTCGCCAATTCTTCAGCCTTTGCCACACTTCTGTTTGCGATATGAATAAAGGCTGGCTTCTGTTCAAGAAGAGGAAGCATGACACCATAAGCGGCGCCACCAGCACCCAGAAGGAGAATCCGGCTATTTAAAAGGGAAATACCGGCATTTACTGTAATATCGGCCACCAGACCTGCGCCATCCGTATTGTCACCGACGATAATGCCATCTTTGAAAACCAGTGTATTGACCGCCCCTGCCATCTTGGCTCTTGGGGTCAATTCTGTTGCCAGATTGAATGCGTCAAATTTGAATGGCACTGTTACATTCAGTCCTTTGCCACCGTCTTCAATGAATTTCCTGACTGTTCCATCAAAGCCTTCCAAAGGTGCCATCAATCGACCATATTCCATATCCTGCCCGGTTCCGGATGCAAACAAGGCATGAATCTCAGGCGATTTACTGTGGACAACAGGATTTCCTATGACGGCATAACGATCAGGCATAACAAAGCATTAAAGGTGAAGTTAAGCTATTTTAATGAAATTTAACGCAAATTCGAATAAGTTCTCAAGAAGCCGTCGTTACGACCTGCGATTTCAGTCCCTGATCACGCGTAAAATTCAAACGCGTAATAATGCTCCGGACATTCCCGCTAAAACGCCCAAAAGGTGCGGCACGCCGCACGATATTCAAAGCGGCTGCATCCAGAGACGGATTGCCGGACGACTTGACGACACTGACACCTCCGGCTTTTTCATAAAGAGAGCCGTCATGATACACGTTAATCCGGACAGTCAACTGTCCATACAAACGGGTTCCATTTTTTTGTGGAAAATTTATAACACCGATGCTTTCGACTTTTTTCTGCACTGATTTGAAATACATGGCGTCACCGACATCTCTGGTCTGAGAGGTGATGGCCTGACCGCTGCCATTGCCATAGGCATATCCTCCTCTGGCATTCCTGTTGAACACCACCGAGTCGCCTTCACCTCTGCCACCACCCGTTCCGCCATACCCGTTTTGAATGCCGCCATTATTGGCGGAATTGGCTTTTTTTTGCACTGAAGTCTTTTTTTCCGGAACAGGGATACTTTTCTGATTGCCTTGTCGGGAAAGGGACGTAATCGGCCGGCTCTCTGCCGGTTTGTTTCTCGACGCCTGTTTTTCAGGCATTTTTTCCGTCGCTGTCTGGGCATTGACGATGGTTTCACTGACAGTTCCGCTTCCGCCAGCCGAACCTGTCCCCATGCCATTACCTCCCCCACCACTACCGAGTACGACCTCGATAACGGGAGGGGCCTGCCTGAAACCGGATGCCGTGGGAGTAACAAATTTTACTGACAACACGATGGCGTGTATCAGAACGGACACAGCGATAGCTATGCCAAGTCCACGATTTTTCAGTATTGAATTTTCCGGCATTGAATAAACCACCAAAAATAATGCATGCGCCTGAATTTCAAGAGAATTCAGGCGCCATCACTATACACCCATTCAGCATTTTACTCTGTCAATTCTTCTTCGCTCTCGTCCGACGCCGTTTCATCGACTTTTTCCGTCACATCAAGAAGTCGTGCCTCGACAGACAAATCGATTTCATCCCAACGTATCAGGTCGACCCGTACCTGGGTTCCTCGGGCCAGCGGGCGCATTCCCGGCATGGCAATCGTCAATGGAATATCGACAAGACGAAGCATTTCGTCCCTGATGACAACGGCTTCCGTCTGTTTGACATTATTTTGCGAGAGCCATCGCAAACACCAGTAACGTTCCATTTTCGACTGAAACTCTCCATATGCGCTGTAAACGGAATCGAATGCACTCACAATGGCGAATAAATTGGCATCTTTTGGCTTGAAAGGCGCCGACAATGGGGCTGTAACGCCATAATTGACGCATGCCAGAATCTGCCACTGGTTGACAAGATCCGTATAACGCCGCAGCGGTGAGGTACACCATGCATACTGGTCAACACCCAAACCCTGATGGGGGGCAGCATGAGTGACCATTTTTACCTGCATACGGTTTAACCAGCTGCCTGTACCGCCTCCCTGACTCCTGTAGATGCCCGGAATGCCATGTTCCTGCAGCAGTTTTCCCCATGTACTGTTGGCAAAAATCATCAGTTCCGCAACGATTTTATCCAGCGGTGCAGTTCGTTTACGGCGTTCGATGGTGACAATATCGTTTTCATCCACATAGAAGTTGAAATCGACACGATTATTCTGTTCGGGCTTCAAACCGAAACCTTCACGTTTTTCCATTCGTTTTTTCTCGAAAACCAGGGAACAATGCCATAAAACGGTAATATCGTCTTTATGGGGGTACTCTCCCTCACCTTTTTCAAGGCTTTCAGTAGTAATCAGGCTGTCGAGATCGTTATGTCGGAGATTTTCGGCTACACGGATCATTTCTGCCCGTGTTTCCGTTTCAACGACAGACCAGTCTTGTGGGTTCAGGATCGCATACAGGCTCATTGCCGGACGTTTCTCTCCAGCGCCAAGAGTAAAGACATTGACTACCTCGTCCGGCAGCATGGTGATTTTGTCACCGGGCATGTAAACCGTCGAAAGACGTTTCTTTGCGATCTCATCCAGCGAATCATCCGGTTTCATGCCCAGAGCCGGTGCAGCGATATGAATACCGATACGGAAGTTCCCATCGGCAAGCCGTGTCACCGAAAAAGCATCGTCGATTTCAGTGGTAGTAATATCGTCAATGGAAAAGGCGTTAACCTCGGCTTCCGGCAACTCGAGAACCATTTGGGGAATTTCGATTTTCGGAAACCGTGTACCCTTTGGGAAGTTCTCAAATAAGAATCGTGTCAAATGCAAATCTTTCGGAGTGCTTATCCCGCCCAGATCAAGCAATAAACGCTCCGGAGAAATATGCAACTCGTCACAGGCAGCAAGCAAGGCCTTATATTCGATACTGTTTTTATCAGGCTTGCATAAAAGTGGGACGGTATTAGCCCTGATTGCATCCGGGAGACGTTTCTGCACCAGTTCGTCAACGTATTCTTGCTGAATAATCGCTTGTTGCCGCTTTTTTTCAAGACCAGCCAACGCTGCCTGCAAGGATTTTTCAGGTGCGGCTTTATAGCGGCCTTTTCCTTTCTTATAAAAATAGATCGGTGCCGAATGCAACCTGAGCAACAGGCCTGCGGCTTCTTCAGGCTTCAGATCGTGACCAAAATATTCCTTGCCGAGATCCTGATAGCCAAATTCATTTTCTCCGGCGACTTCCCACAGAAAATCCAGATCGATTTCTTCCGACACCAGAGACGCTTCCGAAATCAGTTCTGCCGGTTCATGCGAACTGAACTGGAACAATACATCCTTTGCACGAACCTTTGTTCGCTTGCCTCCGGGCAATTCGACCTGAAAGGCCTCGCCGACCTGATTCAGGATACCGCCCGTTTTAAATTCACCGGATTCTTCAAAAAATAAATTCATTCACCGCTCTATTCAATACGCAAACTTGTTACATGGCACTCAGCTTATGCCAGGCCGGGATTTTTCAATTCTACAAAAAGAAAGCACCTTATCGAGATATTTCTCAAAATCGGACAATCCGTGATCACTCCCGTCAATGACAGTCTGGTTTGCCCCTTCATAATGTTCCACCATCATCCGCCAGTCCAGCAAAGCATCGTCCCTGGCCGCAAAAAGCATATATCTTTCCGGGTTTGTGATTTTCTTTACCTGAATCGAATGCAATTCCTTTTCATACCGTTCGACAAATTCAAGCCATTCCCGTACCCTGAGATCACTTCTGTCCGGACTGTCTCCCAATATCTTGATGTTCCATGGGTCAATGACAGGATTCAGCATGACAGCACGACACTGCAACTGTTCAGCCATCCAGTTGGCGTAATAACCTCCAAGGGATGAACCGACAATTGCAAGTGATTCCGGATGACAATCCTTCACCAGATTCAAAGCAAATTCAATGGACTTAGCCGGAGATGGAAGCAATTGAGGACAAACATACTCTTTCTCACAATTCAATGCTTTCAATCTGCTTTCAATCAGCTGTGCCTTGAAAGAATGGGGTGAAGACTGAAATCCATGTAAATACAAAATCATGATGATTCCCTATTTTACAGATAACTTATCCAGTATTTTCTGATGAATGCCGCCAAACCCTCCATTGCTCATCACCAGAATGTTGTCACCCGGCTGTGACGCCAGAACGATTTCATCGACAAGCCTGTCAATATCACTGAATGCTTTTGCCTTGTCACCCAATGGCGATAGTGCCTGCTCCAGATCCCATCCAAGGCCATTCTTACCGGCATCAGCGCCATAAGCAAAGACAAGATCTGCCTCCTGCAGGCTTTGCGGCAACGCCTGCTTCATGACTCCGAGTTTCATGGTATTGGAGCGTGGCTCAAGTACTGCGAGAATGCGTTGTCCGGACTGGCGATCAGTTTTCTTTTTCAGGCCGGCAATAGTGGTGGCAATTGCAGTAGGATGGTGGGCAAAATCGTCATAAACAGTAATGCCACCGATATTTCCACGACATTCCATGCGCCTTTTGACGTTTTTGAATCGGGAAAGCGAATCGACAGACTGTTCAGGCCGGACCCCAACGTGTCGCGCTGCCGCGATGGCTGACAGTGCATTTAAACGATTATGCTCACCAGTCAGATCCCAATGAACCGTTCCCTGATACTGCCCGTCGAAAAACACATCGAAGTCGCCATTATCCTTTTCAGCCATCGACCAGGAATCTTTTCCCTCGTCACCAAACCACTCTTTTTCACTCCAGCATCCCCGTTCGACCACCCGTTCCAGTGCCGGTTCACGATTATTGACGATCAGGCGACCATTTCCTGCCACCGTTCTCACCAGATGATGAAATTGTGTTTCGATGGCTGAAATATCGGAAAAGATATCGGCATGATCGTATTCGAGATTATTCAGAATGGCTGTTTTTGGCCGATAGTGGACGAACTTGCTTCTTTTATCAAAGAAAGCTGTGTCATATTCGTCAGCTTCAATGACAAAAAAAGAGGATTCCTTTTCGCCATGCAATCTTGCAGAAATGCCGAAATTCAACGGAACGCCACCAATCAGAAAACCGGGGGAATATCCTGCATCTTCGAGAATCCACGCCAGCATGGAAGTGGTCGTCGTTTTGCCGTGCGTGCCTGCAATACCGAGAACCCATTTATCATTTAAAATATGTTCTCCAATCCATTGCGGACCTGAAACGTAAGGCAGACCGCGATTCAATATGGCTTCCATGAGCGGATTGCCTCTTGAAACGACATTTCCAATGACAAACAGATCCGGTTTCAATTCTATCTGTTCTTCGTCATAGCCATTGATCAGCTCAATACCCTGTTCCTGCAATTGCGTGCTCATTGGCGGATAGACATTCGCATCGCAACCGGTTACTGTATGCCCTGCCGCTTTTGCCAAAACAGCGACGCCTCCCATAAAGGTTCCGCAAATACCTAGGATATGAATATGCATGATGCTTCGATCAAATAATAAGTTCAGAAAATTTTAAACGATACGCAAGCGTTTTCGCCGGGATTTACACAAACATGACAGTCAACCGTTTAATTGATATTGCCAATTTGCGACAGGAAATCGCTATCGCTGCTGCACGCATGATAGCAGAGGAAGGAACCAGTTACGAAGTGGCCAAACGCAAGGCAGCCCGTCAGATACTGGGAAACAGCCGCATTACGGGAGAAATTTTGCCGGACAATATGTCGATCGAAAAAGAAGTCAAACTGTATAACGAACTTTTTCTTACCGACTCTCAACCGGTACGATTGTTGCACTTACGCACACTTTCACTGAAATTAATGCAGGAGCTTGAAGAGTTCAATCCATATATCACTGGCGCCATTTTAAAAGGTACAGGAGGTGAACACAGTGATATTCACATACAGTTATTTACGGATAACGTAAAAGATGTCGAAATTTTTCTTTTAAACAATGGTATCGATTTTGATGTGTCCGAATTGCCTCATTTTCGTGGCAAAGGCCACACAATTGAAACGATTCATTTTATATGGCACGATGAAGTTGCCCATCTGTCCGTATATGAAACCGACGATATCCGCAAATCCGTAAAGCTTTTTGGCGCAAATTTTTCCCGAACGGATATTAACGGGTTAAGGCAACTGATTACTCAAAGCGCCTTACCTGAAAATGAATAATTTTTAACATTTCCGGCGTTTTTCCTTGCCTCTTTACGACATTTGACGGCAAAATGCTGAAAATCCAATTAAAAAGCAATATTAACAAGCCATGGCAAAAAACATTCTTCTGCTGAACGGCCCGAATCTGAATCTGCTTGGTACACGCGAACCGGACGTTTATGGAAAAACGACTCTGGATGATATTGTTTTGTCTGCCAAAACGCAGGTAGAAACGGCCGGTGGCCAATTTGCCAGCTTTCAAAGCAATCACGAAGGCGACCTGATCGATCGTATTCATCAGGCCCGTACTGAAAACATCGATGCCATTGTCATTAACCCGGGCGGACTGACTCACACAAGCGTTTCATTAAGAGATGCGCTCTCGGGAGTCGCCATTCCCTTTTATGAGGTTCATATCTCTAACATCCATCAACGTGAACCTTACCGTCATCATTCTTTTCTGTCTTCCGTTGCAAAAGGTGTAATATGCGGCTTTGGAGCGGATGGATACCGTATGGCTATCGAACACGCACTCAAATATTAATTACCAACATTTAACAGCATTTTTGCGGGATTTCTATGGATTTACGTAAATTAAAGACTTTGATCGACCTCGTTGCCGAATCTGACATCGCCGAACTTGAGGTGACAGAAGGTGAAAGCAAAGTTCGCATTGCCAAAAACTCTGCCGTACAGGGACAACAATATATCATGCAGGCTCCTGCCGTCATGCCACAGCAATATATGCAAGCACCTGTGGGCGGCATGCCACAAGGTGTTCCAGCTCCCGTTGTTGCTGCCGAGGTTGCAGGCGAAGGCGCCATCATGGAAGGCCATGTCGTGAAATCGCCGATGGTAGGCACTTTCTACAGTGCCCCGGCGCCAGGAAATCCGTCTTACGTTGAATTGGGTTCTGCCGTCAAACAGGGCGATACGCTTTGCATTATTGAAGCAATGAAGCTTTTGAATGAAATCGAGGCAGAGGCCTCAGGTGTCATCAAACAGATTCTTGTAGAAAACGGCGAACCTGTCGAATTCGGCCAACCGCTGTTTGTTATTGGTTAAACACGGTTAATTTGAGCCAAATACGTTCTATTTACCGTTATTTTCGATTTACGGAACAATCGCCACCAAATTATGTTTGAAAAAATACTTATCGCCAATCGTGGTGAAATTGCGTTGCGTGTCCAGCGTGCGTGCCGCGAACTGGGTATAAAAACTGTCGTCGTTCATTCTGAAGCGGATCGTGAAGCAAAGTACGTGAAACTTGCCGATGAATCCGTTTGTATTGGGCCGGCCTCATCGGCACAAAGCTATCTGAATATGCCTGCCATTATCAGTGCAGCTGAAGTTACTGATGCAGAAGCCATTCACCCGGGATATGGTTTCCTGTCAGAAAACGCCGATTTCGCCGAACGCGTCGAAAAATCCGGTTTTGTTTTCATTGGCCCCCGTTCGGAATCCATCCGGGTAATGGGCGATAAAGTCAGCGCCAAACAAACCATGATCAAGGCAGGCATTCCGTGCGTGCCAGGTTCTGAAGGCGCATTGCCGGACGATCCACAGGAAATTATCGCTACAGCGCGTAAAATCGGATTTCCTGTCATCATCAAGGCTGCCGGTGGCGGCGGCGGCAGGGGGATGCGCGTCGTTCATACCGAGGCATCCCTGCTGAACGCTGTCACGATGACAAAAACCGAAGCGAGCGCTGCTTTTGGCAATCCTGAGGTTTACATGGAAAAATTCCTTGAAAACCCGCGCCACATCGAAATTCAGGTTCTTGCCGATGACCACAAAAACGCCATCTGGCTCGGTGAACGTGATTGTTCAATGCAACGGCGTCATCAAAAGGTTATCGAGGAAGCTCCAGCTCCCGATATTCCACGCAGACTGATTGACCGTATCGGCGAACGCTGTGCCGATGCGTGCAAAAAGATCGGCTACCGGGGTGCAGGTACTTTTGAATTTCTTTATGAAAATGGAGAATTCTATTTCATTGAAATGAACACACGTGTTCAGGTCGAACATCCGGTTACCGAACTGATTACCGGTGTTGACATCGTTCAGGAACAGATTCGCATAGCTGCTGGCGAAAAACTGAGTTTCCGCCAACGGGATATCCGTCTGATCGGCCATGCTATTGAATGCCGGATCAACGCAGAAGATCCTTTCACGTTCATTCCGTCGCCCGGCAAGATCACGTCCTGGCACGCACCTGGTGGTCCTGGCATGCGCGTTGATACACACGTTTACGCAGGATATCGTGTTCCACCGTATTACGACTCTATGATCGGCAAGATTATTTCTTATGCTCCAACACGTGATATGGCTATCCGCAGGATGCAGGTTGCCTTGACTGAAATGGTAGTGGAAGGCATTCAGACCAATCTGGCTCTTCATCGTGAATTGATGCATGATCCGAGCTTTATCAAGGGCGGCACCAATATTCATTATCTGGAACAAAAACTGGCTGAAATGTTCCCGGAAACCGAAAAATAAACAAACCGGTTAATCTGTCTGGAGCTTATAGTGAACTGGAAAGAAGTCGTTGTAGAAGTCGCTTTCGATGTAACGAATGCGTTTTCAGACGCGCTCATGAATGCGGGTGCCCTGTCCATTACAGTGGAAGATGCCGATCTGGGTACTCCCGCAGAGCAGCCCCTGTTCGATGAGCCCGGTGCAGATTCAAATGAATACGCTTGGAAACGCAGTCGTATCATCGCATTGCTTCCAGCTGATGCCTTTGTCAAAGATGTATTGCAAAAGGCTACAAAAGAATGCGAATTAGCTGAAGTTCCGGAGTTTATTCTTCGCGAAGTGCCTGATGAAGATTGGGTGCGCGTAACCCAATCCCAATTCGACCCGATTCACATCGGCGAGAAAATCTGGATTGTACCAAGCTGGCACGATATTCCGGATCAAAGCGGGATCGTTCTCGAACTGGACCCTGGCCTTGCATTCGGCACAGGGTCTCACGCGACAACCAGGCTGTGCCTTGAATGGCTCGAAATGAACGTTAAGAAGGATCAGACCATACTCGATTACGGGTGCGGTTCAGGCATTCTGGCGATTGCCGCCATCAAGCTGGGTGCGACCCAGGTGACAGGTGTCGATATCGATCCCCAATCGATTATCACTTCAAATGAAAATGCCGAGCGTAACCATTGTGCCTTTTCGTGTTATTTGCCAGATCAGTTCACCTCTTCCGAACCTGACCGTCAATATGATATAGTCGTTGCCAACATACTGGCCGGTCCATTGAAGACGCTGACGAAAACCTTGACCGAACGAATCGGGAAAAACGGATCACTGGTTTTGTCCGGCATTCTCGAAGAACAGGCCAATGATGTGATCGAGGCGTATGCCCCTTATATTAATTTGACGGTCTGGAAAAGCCATGAAGGATGGGTCGCTTTATCAGGCCAACTTAACCGGCTTTGATCCCAAGCATGTCACTGGCTACACGTTGTCCCAAATGCAATACGGTTTTTCAGGTTAACGAGGAACAGCTCAAACGCTATTCCGGCGTTGTCCGTTGTGGCGTCTGCCACAACCCATTTAATGGTATCGACCATTTGATAGGACGTCTTTCGCGAGTAGAGCCTGAATCTTCTTCATCAAGAACAGAAAACGTTTCCTCTTCGGCAACCTCTTCCGATGCAGGTTCAATCAAATCTGACGAACAGGGAAAAACATCTCGCGAAGAAAGCTCCTCTTCAAATTTAGAGTCATTTTCTGAAGAGATAAACGACGATGACGAAAATATACCCGCAAATGAGGCTGCAAAAGCACAAGAAGCCGCTCTAAAAGAAACATTTGAGAAGCAGATCCAGTCGATCAGTTTTGATCTGAATCTCTCTTCTACAGACGAAGACAAACCGGAGCCGACTCTCCCTTATTCCGAAAATCCCATCACTGGAGATCTTACAGGCAAACCAACAGAATCCATGCCTTCTCACGTTGATGTCGGCAGAAAAGAGCCTTTTTTGCCGACGAAACCTGTCAAAGACGATATCGTACCAGCCATCAATGCCGATGCATCGGAAAAAGCTATCGAAAAACCGGCGTCTGCTGAAGAACTGGTCAAAATCTTCGAAAAGAAGAAAAAAAGATCCCGCTTCTCGCAATTGCTCTGGAACATCGGTACTCTTTTATTGCTTGTACTTTTTGGACTTCAGGGCATTTACCATTATTCCGAAGAAATAACGGCATGGTGGCCTCCTGCGGAAGAACTGGTTAATACCACATGTGAATTATTGTCGTGCCCCGTTAAAACTCCTGCGCAGAAACCCGCACTGTCGATTGAAACAGGTATGCCCGAAAAGCAGGAAAACCTGGCGGATCAGTACACCCAGAATATTACAATTACGAATAATAGTTCGGATCTGCAGATCTGGCCTCCTCTTGTGATGGAACTGACAGATTCGGACAATAAGGTTTTGTTGCGTCGCACTTTCCAGCCGGAAGAGTATCTTCCAGAAGAAGCAGGAACAGCAAAAGGACTTGCTCCGGCTTCAGGCATTACTTTTAAAATGACTTTCGAATTTGCGCACAATTCGGCTGTGAAGAGCCGGGTATTTCTTCTTAATAATCCCTGATCACAACAATATTTAAATTATGAGCTCTCTAATTTGCGGGTCGCTTGCGTACGACACGATCATGTCGTTCCCTGAACGATTTTCCGAATCCATTCTTGCCGACCAGTTACACAATATTAACGTCTGTTTTCTCGTTCCCAGCATGAGGCGGGAATTTGGTGGCTGCGCCGGCAATATCGCCTACAACCTGAAACTTTTGGGTGGAACGCCTTACATTATGGCAACCATTGGCATGGATGGTGAGCCCTATCTTGAAAGACTGGCTGAACAGGATATTTCCCGTCGCCATATCAAGACGATAAAAAGAACCTATACGGCACAGGCCTTCATTACGACGGATAAAAACAATAACCAGATTACGGCTTTCCATCCGGGCGCCATGTCTTTATCCCATGAAAACAAGATTGAAAATACGACGGGAGACAATATTCAGCTGGCTATCGTTGCACCTGATGGTCGTGACGGCATGATCCAGAATGCAGACGACTGCGCCAGACTGGGTATTCCTTTCATTTTCGACCCAGGTCAGGGCCTTCCCATGTTCAACCAGGAAGAACTGAGACATTTCATCGATATCGCCACGTATGTTGCTGTCAACGAATATGAAGGCGAAATGCTGGCTCAGGCAAGTGGCTGGTCTTTGGCTGAAATCGCGTCAAAGGTCAAAGCGCTTATCGTGACCTGCGCGGAAAGAGGTGCCGTTATCTACAAAAAGGGTGAAAAGTTCGATATTCCGTGTGTCAAGGCAGCAAGGGAAGCTGACCCTACCGGGTGCGGGGATGCTTTTCGCGCCGGCCTGATTTATGGCCTGACCAATGGCAAGGACATAATGACGTGCGGGCGTCTTGGCAGCCTGATGGGCGCCATCAAAATCGAATATTTTGGCCCTCAAAGTCACAAAATGACGGCAAAAGAAATCGCCGACCGTTTTGAAAGCGAATTCGGTTACCGCTATTAAAAACTGAAACGACAAAAGGCACGCTTTTTGCAAGCGTGCCTGAAATACTGCAATCAATCCGGACGGGCTACCTGAACTTAAGCGGCAGCGGACATTGCTTTCAATGCTGCAGCCAGACGGCTCTTATGACGTGCAGCTTTGTTTTTGTGAATGCGTTTCTTGTCGGCAATACGATCGATAACCGAAACGGTATTGTTGAAAACGGAAGCAGCAGCTTCCTTGTCGCCTGCAAAAATCGCTTTCTGTGCCGATTTGATTGCAGTACGCAATGCAGAACGCTGACTGGAATTGTGAGCATTCAGTTTTACTGCCTGACGAGCACGTTTGCGTGCCTGAGCTGTATTAGCCATAAAATTTCCTAAAAACCTGTGTTAGTTGTTGAATTACGAACCATTTTCGCAATACAAAATCTGTTTAGCTTTTGATTTTAATCGATACAACGGCTTATGACAATCTTTATGTTGCACATATGACGTCAAAAAGGGAAGAATCCCGAAGAAAAATACTTGTTCCCCCTATCTGCCATCATGAAAACGATCAAGGCTTGATCGACTGTTTCTGAGAGGTTCAAAGCCACTTCGCAAGCGCAGGCAGAAGACAATCCGCAAAAAATTCCTTCTTCAGAAGCCATTTTTCTGGCCCGATACTCCGCACATGCCTGGCTGATCTCTTCGATCTGGTCCACCCTTTTTCTTTCATAAAACCGGGGAAGCTGGTTGTCCTGCCAGTGATACATTCCGGTAATATGATCTCCATTTTCCGGTTCAACTCCGATAATCCGGATTTTTTTGTTCTTTTCTTTCAAAAAACGGGAAACGCCCATAATCGTGCCAGTCGTTCCAATCGGACAGACGAAATGGGTAATCTTCCCCCTTGTCGCACTCCATATTTCAGGACCTGTGGTTTCATAATGGGAACGAGGATTGTCAAAGTTGTTGAACTGGTCCAGCAAGACGCCCTCCCCAGCTGCCGCCATTTGTTCGGCAAGATCTCGTGCATATTCAATTCCACCACTTTTCGGCGTCAGAACAATTTTTGCGCCATACACCGCAATGCTTTGCTGTTTGAAATAATTTGCACTTTCCGGCATAACCACAATCGAGCGATAACCACGGGCGGCAGCCATCATCGCCAGTGAAATTCCGGTATTGCCGCCGGTCGCTTCGATCAATGTATCACCCGGACGAATTTCGCCACGTTCCTCTGCATGGTGGATCATTGTTTTCAGGACCCGATCCTTGATGGAACCCGATGGGTTGCCACACTCCCATTTCCCAAGAACAATGTTCTTGCGATTTTTTGCATTTTCACTCGTCGAACGGAGCAACTCCACCAAAGGAGTGGAACCGATCGTACCTTCAATAGTTGTATATGGCATATTCAGGTAGATCGCCTATCCAGAAAAGCGCGCGCTATGGTACCGACATCGACATATTCAAGTTCCGCACCGACCGGAACGCCTCTTGCCAGTCGACTGACCCTGATACCTCGCGCCTTGAGCATCTCGCTGATGTAGTGAGCGGTTGCTTCGCCTTCGTTGTTGAAACTGGTTGCAAGGACGACCTCTTTGACAATCCCGTCCGTTGCCCGCTTGATTAATTTGTCGAAATGTATTTCTTTCGGTCCTATTCCATCGAGAGGGGAGAGGCTCCCCATCAGGACGAAATAATAGCCTTTGAACGTCAATGTCTGCTCGATCATCATCTGGTCGGCAGGGGTCTCGGTGATACACAAAAGGGAAGCATCCCTTTCCTGATCACGACACATTTCACAGAGTTCCGATTCGGTAAAGGTATTGCAACGCTCACAGTGGCACACGCCGGAAAGGGCGTTGGCAAGAGCGACGCTTAACTGTTGCGCACCATCCCTGTCGTGCTGTAAAAGATGATAGGCCATTCTTTGCGCCGACTTCGGGCCGATGCCCGGCAGGTGACGGAAAGCCTCGATCAGTTGCTGAAGTGAAGAAAGCGATTTCACGAATCGGGTAAACCTGATCAAAAAGGCATTTTAAAACCCGGAGGCATCGGCAATCCCGCCGATACGCTGGCCATCTTTTCCTGCGAAGTCGCTTCCGCTTTACGGACGGCATCATTGAAAGCCGCCGTAATCAGGTCTTCCAGCATTTCCTTGTCGTCACTCATCAGTGCCGGATCAATCGATACTCGTGAGACATAAAATTTGCAACTCATCAAAACGGAGACCATTCCCGCGCCAGACTGTCCTTCAACAATGGTTTTGCCCAGTTCTTCCTGAGCCTTTTCCATATTCTGTTGCATCGTCTGGGCTTGCTTCATCAGGTTCGCCAATTGATTTTTCATATCCATTCCGTTACGGTTAAATAGGTTTTATGGAACCCTCGACGATATGCCCGCCAAATTCGGCAATGACGGATTTTACGTAAGGGTCATTTGTCATGGTTTCTTCAGCCTGACGCTGCCTTTCGGCACGCGCTTCAATCGCATTCTGATTGGCGGTTTCTTCAACCTTGCCGATTTCAGTCGTTATTTTAACCGGCAGACCTAAATGTTCTGTCAGAACCTCTGTCAACCTGTTGATATTATTGGGGGTACAAAGAGTAGCAATAGGGGACTTCAAATGCAATACGTACGCTGAACCATTTTTTTCCCAGCGAACCAGTTCCGTCTGTTGCGCCAATTGTTGAACCATCCCTTTTAGCGGCAACACTGCAGCCAATTCTGGCCAGTTTCCATCCCAACCGCTTTGAGCAGTACTCTGTTTTAATGGAACGACAACAGGAGCAACCGGTATTTCAGCTGGCCTTACCGGAGGAACAATCTCCGAAAGCTGCTCGCTTTCACCTGTCTTCACTTCCCCGGGCTTTGCCGCCTGGACTTGTTGACTTGAAAAAGATTCATCTTCTACCCAGGGCGGAATGGTATCAGCCTTTTCCTGCGGCTTTTTTTCAGGGGCATAAACTTTTTCCACTACCGGCGCAGAGGGTGTTTTTTGTTCGACTCGCGGCTCTTTTCCTGAATCGCTTTTTGCGCGATCTGCACTTGACACATCATTTTTCGATACGGCTTGCAAAATGCTACGACGTCCCTTGTCAGGGCTGAACGCAAGCATTCGCAATAGCGTCATTGAAAAACCGGCGTATTCGTCTGGCGCCAGTCCCAGCTCGTTACGACCATGAATGGCAATCTGGTAATAGAGCTGTATTTCTTCTGGCGAAAAAATTGCAGCCAGACGCGACAGGTTCTCGGAATCGGCAATATCATCCAGGGGATAATCAGGCACGCTCTGGATCATGGCTATTTTCTGCAGCAACAATCCCAGATCCTGCAAAGCGGTACTGTAGGATAAGCTGCGGAACGCCATTTCATCAGCCACTTTCAACAGGGACGCACCATTCCTGTTAGCAAGATGATCGAGCAGGCGTATCAGGTAAGTCTGATCCAGTGCGCCCAGCATGTCCTGAACTGCCTCATCCGTCACGTGACCTGCCGTGTAGGCAATGGCCTGATCTGTCAGCGACAATGCATCGCGCATCGACCCCTGCGCTCCTTGCGCCAGCAGGCGAAGTGCCGGTTTTTCGAAAGGAACATTTTCAAGCTCGAGGATACGGCTCAAATGATCGACAATATGGGATACCGGCATCTGCTTGAGATTGAACTGTAGACACCGTGACAAAACCGTCACCGGAATTTTTTGCGGATCGGTTGTCGCCAGAATGAATTTGACGTATTCCGGTGGTTCTTCAAGCGTTTTCAACATGGCATTGAATGCCTGTGACGTCAGCATGTGAACTTCGTCAATCATGTAGACTTTAAAGCGGGCTGCGGTTGGCGCATAGACGGCCTGCTCCAGCAGTTGCAACATGTCGGCGATACCGCGATTGGAAGCAGCATCCATTTCGATATAATCGACAAAACGGTCGGA
>JAHYZB010000073.1:1605-28073 GCA_019424645.1 Oxalobacter formigenes | reverse complement strand
TCGATTGCCTTGCATGCTTCGCAAACACCACATGGCGATGCCGTGATGCCTTTTTCACAATTCAAGGATTTGGCAAGGATTCTCGACAGTGTTGTCTTGCCGATACCTCGCGTACCGGTAAACAGGTAAGCGTGATGCAGACGCTGACTTTCAAGCGCATGCGACAAGGCACGGACAACATGATCCTGCCCAACGATATTTTCAAAATTCTTTGGGCGATATTTTCTGGCTAGGACTAAATAGGACATGGGTGAATTGTACCTTATTGCTTCCTGTTTCGTTTAAAAGTAAGGCAATAGACTGCCTGCTTTTTATCGAAGCAATGATACTGCACAATCAGGATTTTCGTGGTGTTTCAGCTCAACTGAATCGGCTGAAATATACAGGAAGAAAAATACAAAGGCGAGCCTTGACTGCGGCACTCGCGGAGATTGGCTGTGGCTGCTTCGTTCCCGACCTGACCAGATTCACCATTCCGCAATGCGCAGGGGCCCGCCACCCGGCATTGTACAGCAAAGAAGCTTTTCTGCAAGAAAATAAGCGCAGTTTACAGACCGAGATCTTTCCAGATACTGTCTACTTTCTGTCGCACTTTATCGTTCATGCTGATTTTCGTACCCCATTTTCGGTTGGTTTCTCCTGCCCATTTGTCCGTTGCATCGATTCCCATCTTGCTTCCCAGACCACTGACTGGCGAAGCGAAATCGAGATAATCGATCGGTGTATTATCCACAAGAACTGTATCCCTTACCGGATCGACACGTGTGGAAATGGCCCAGAAAACCTCTCCCCAATTACGGATGTCGATGTCTTCATCAACCACAATGATGAATTTTGTATAGAGAAACTGTCTCAAAAAGCTCCAGACGCCGAACATGACCCGTCGCGGATGCCCCGGATAGGCTTTCCGGATTTTGACCACGGCAAAACGATAACTGCAGGTTTCCGCCGGTAGATAAAAATCGGTTATTTCGGGAAACTGTTTTTGTAACAAAGGCACAAAAACTTCATTCAATGCCAACCCCAGCATTGCCGGCTCATCAGGTGGCTTTCCGGTATAGGTCGAAAGATATATCGGATCTTTGCGCATGGTAATACGGTCTATCGTCAAGACAGGGAAAGAATCCTGTTCGTTGTAGTAGCCCGTATGATCGCCAAACGGCCCCTCCATTTCATGTTCATAACCCGACTCATGCGACTCATCAGGATAGATATGCCCCTCCAGCACAATTTCAGCCCGGGCTGGTACCTGTAAACCGCTACCCATTGTTTTGACCAGTTCGGTACGCTGCCCACGCAAGAGTCCGGCAAATTGATATTCTGACAATTCATCAGGAATCGGTGTTACGGCACTTAACAAGGTCGCGGGATCGGCACCGATGACGACAGCGACAGGAAACGGTTTGCCCTTATTGGCAATAATGTGTTCCCTGAAATCCTGCGCCCCTCCCCTGTGAGGCAACCAACGCATAATGACCTTGTTACCGGCAATTACCTGTTGACGGTAAATGCCCAGATTCTGCCGTTTCTTGTTTGGCCCCTGCGTCACGACGAGCCCCCACGTGATCAATGGCGCAGCATCCTCAGGCCAGCACGTCTGAATTGGCAAAGAATGAAGATCAACGTCGTCTCCCTCAAGAACGATTTCCTGGCAAGGTGCATTTTTTTGTTCTTTGGGCCGCATATCCATCAGTGATTTCAACATCGCCCCCATACCCAGCAGGTCAGAAAGTTTCTCCGGCTGTTCCGGCTCTTTCAGAGAAGCCAGAAAGTGCCCCATTCGTCTCAAATCTTCAATCGTTTCCCCACCCATTGCCCTGGCAATACGACGCGTTGTTCCGAAAAGATTGGTCAAAACAGGAATCGAATGACCTGATGGTTTTTTGAATAAGAGGGCTGGACCGCCCTGTTGAAGTACACGACTTGAAACCTCCGTCATTTCCAGATCAGGCGATACGGAAACAACAATTTCCTTCAATTCGCCGTCTCTTCCGAGTTGTTCACTGAAGTCTCTCAAGTCACGATATTTCATTTATTTTCTCTTAAATTTTTCCGAAGTTTCCTGCCCACAAATAATTCATAAGCATATGATTCCAATGATTTTTATATCATTTCCCATCTTTTTATATATAATTATAAAGAATACAAATAGCCTTCTTTATAATTGACTTGATATAAAACCACACATAAAATGCGCCCAGTTTCATAACAAATTGTTTTTCAAAACCAAATATACCATTCAATAAATTGATGCACGTCATTGCATATCGAAAACAGACTTAATTCGATGGTGGCACATCAAGAACTCTCAGGTAGGCAAAGAGCCTTTTTTTGTAGTTTAACGGTTGCGAAGCTCAACCTCTCGAGAAAACTGCAACTCCATTGAGTTCATCCGTTTACTGTCCACAAGACATAAATGGAAATAATTCGGAAGAACGATGCCAGCAGACAGAAGAAACCTTCTTTTGTTTTGTTCGTTTTGACACCGTTTCAAATCCGTGGGAGTTTTCATGTTTCAGGATTTTTTTAAAAATTTGTATTTTCAGAATTTGAAAGTTAAAGCACACAATTTGATCGGTCAGAAAAAACTGTTCATTCATACACATCCCAGAATGTGGATGTTTTTCGCCAGCCTGATGCTCGTCGGCATCACACTGTTGTGTGTCAAACCGGAATTCGCCAAAGGTGTCAGCGAGTCCCTTCCAATCAAGGAAGCACACGCCTCCAGCGCACCCGGTACAGCTGCTGAAACGCCAAACTGGGCAAAAACAGATGTATTGACGGCACAGCAAAAAGAAGAACATTCAAAACTGGATGAATTGAAGCAAAAACAAAGAGTCGCTTCATGGATTTCCAAACGCTACAAAATTGCCAATAAGGCTTCCAATCTTTTTGTGACAACCGCTTACAAGACCGCATTCGACATCGGGCTTGATCCGCATCTGATTCTGGCTGTCATGGCTATTGAATCGCGTTTCAACCCATATGCCGAAAGCTCGATGGGCGCCCAGGGCCTGATGCAGGTCATGGCAAAAGTGCACGCCGATAAATTTGAAGATCACGGCGGCGTTCAATACGCTCTGGATACTGTCGTCAATATCAAGGTCGGCTCCAGAATACTGAAAGAGTATGTCAGACAGACTGGTAGCGTCGAACGTGCGCTCAAAACTTATGTTGGCGCAGCCCAGATGAGCCATGACAACGGATATGGCAACAAAGTCATCGGGGAATACAAGATGCTGAAGGCCATTGCCAGCGGATCGAAAGTATCTACCCTGGCACAGGCAAAATCGACAGACAAACGTTCCGCACGCCAGCGCAAGGTCATCGATCCTTCTTCCTTGTCCG
Source organism: Oxalobacter formigenes (assembly GCA_019424645.1). Classification (GTDB taxonomy): domain Bacteria; phylum Pseudomonadota; class Gammaproteobacteria; order Burkholderiales; family Burkholderiaceae_D; genus Oxalobacter; species Oxalobacter formigenes_D. The sequence goes on along the minus strand of JAHYZB010000073.1, from coordinate 24,725 downwards.
CTCAGGAAAAAAGGGAACAACGCATTCATGACAACCCGGCATTGCTGTAAAGGCGCACCAATCGTTTAAATCGACATCGGGTCGACTTCGATATGCCAACGGATGCCGGTCTTCATATTTCGCAAGACCGGTATCCATTCTTTAAGCATCCCCTGCAATCTGCCTCTTGAAGTTGATTCAATCAAAAGTTGTGCCCGTTCGACATTGGCAATCCGCATCATTGCCATTGGTATCGGTTCATTGATGATGACAGCCTCCGGCTCGGGAATCGCTTCTATGGCCTGCCGCAAGAAATCGAGCGCATTTTCCACCTTTCTGGCTTCAGCCAGAAGAAGCACCTGAAAGCCGAACGGCGGCAATCCCGCATTCTGCCTTTCCGCCAATAAATCAGTAACATAATTGCCGTAATCATGTGTCAGTGCCGCCTGATATAAAGGATGCATGGGATAACGCGTCTGAATCAGCACTTCACTCCTGTTGCCATCTTCAGATACTCCTCCCCGGCCTGCCCGCCCGGCTACCTGCATGAGTTGCGAGAACAGGCGTTCTCCTGCACGGTAATCGTGCGAAAAAAGGGCCGTATCCGGATTCAGGACACCCACCAGTGTCATATTCTGGAAATCGTGCCCCTTCGATATCATTTGTGTCCCAATCACAATATCGATTTCACCTTTGTGAACCATTTCAAGCGCCGTTTCCAGACTGCCTTTTTTACGTGTCGAATCAGCATCGATTCTCAATATTCGTGCATCTGGAAAGGTGCTGTTCAATCCCTCCTCGATTCGTTGCGTTCCCCTTCCCAGGGTCTGCAAGTCAACATTTCCACAATCCGGACAGATACGCGGTATAGGTCGTTCCAGCCCACAGTGATGGCAACGCAGCAAACGATGGGACTTGTGATAAACCATATAGGCGGTACAACGTTCACAAACGCTGATCCAGCCGCAGGCTTCGCACGTAATGACGGGGGCATATCCACGCCTGTTCAAAAACAAAAGTGACTGCTCACCCTTTTCCAGACGCCGCCTGATCGCACTGATCAGTGACGGTGAAAAACCGTTTTGAAGAGGCTCTCTCGTAGCGTCGATTAATCTGATAGCAGGCAAAACAGCATCCTTGACAGCCCGCTCAGGCAATTCCAGTTTGACGTATCGGCCAGATAATACGTGTTGCCAGCTTTCAAGTGAGGGCGTTGCAGACCCCAGCACGACAGGAATACCCAGTTGATTGGCACGCCAGACGGCCAGATCCCGTGCGGAATATCGCAAACCTTCCTGTTGCTTGTATGAAGGATCGTGTTCTTCATCGACAACGATCAGACCTAATTTCGGCATTGACGCAAGAATCGCCAGACGTGTACCCAGGACAATCCGTGCCGCTCCGGTATGAATCTGCAACCAGTTTTTCAGCCGTTCGCTTTCCGTCAGGCGGCTATGCAGAGTTGCGATGGAAACACCGGGAAAACGCGATCTGACCGATATTTCCAGCTGCGGCGTCAGATTGATTTCCGGCACCATGATCAGAACCTGCACATCATTTGACTGATTCAGTTTTTCTTCTATGGCTTGAAGATATATTTCCGTCTTTCCACTACCGGTCACGCCATAAAGGACGAACGTTCTGAATCCCTGAGTCTGTACAATGGCCGAAACCGCATCTTTTTGGGCCTTTAGCAGAACAGGTTTTTCTTTGTTTGTCGCTTCAGCATTCCCGACAGTCTGGACAGCCGCCTTGAGGGCACGTTTCAAGGCAAGCTTTTTATTGGCACGGACATTCTTCGGGATGGACGGCAACGCGACCTCACCCAGAGGACGCTGGTAATATCCGGCGGCAAAGCGGCATAACTCGATCCAGTCTGTTCGCAAGGGAGGAATCTCACCGATAACGCACACAACGTCTTTCAATTTGTTTTCATCGATTTCAGACTCTTCTTTCACCTCAACGACAAGCCCGACTTCTTCACGACGGCCGAAGGGGACAACGACCAGCATGCCGATCCCGGGAGACGGAAAATTTTCCGCTTCAGCCGGGTAGCGATAGTCAAAATAAAAGTCAAGAGGCGTATCAAGAACAACCTGAACGATGCGATGCTGTATCAACTTAATGTAAACCCTGCAGAGTGTGGCTAAGCTTCGAATTTGTAAGATCTTTTTCAGCTATCCACAAAGTCTGTGGATAACATTGTGGAAAATCAGGTATTGACAGCTGACTACCCTAGTATTTATGCGCCTTTCAATAATTTGCTCATCCGGAATGCAAAAAAATTATCTTTTAAAATCAATAACTTAAAAATTACATGGAAATAATAAAAAAAAAATTTTGTTTATTTCAATTTTGTGACTTTGTGCATAAGTGCACTTTTTTATCAGAAAAACATTGACATTTCTCATCGGTTTTCGCGCACGGCCCAAATCATTATTTTTCAAGGTTTTATGCTATCAAAATACGTAAAAGGAGTGCGATCGCTCGCACTCCTTCGCTTTATCAGACGCCCATACTCTGGAGAATGTCTGCAAGCTGGCGGATCAGTCCACCGACATGCGGATGCTTCACTTCAAATTTGGTTGCAATCCGTCTGGCATCGCTATCCATAATGGCGAGGTCACTTGCTGCACTTTCATTTTTGACTGCCATCATTTTCCGGATATTGTCATCCAGCTCCCTGTATTCCTGTTTCAAGGCAGGATCAACCTGTTCCGTTGAAGACAGGTGCGTCTGGATCTGGTCGAGTTTATCTTTAATTTCTTGCATACAAACATCTCCTTTCTCGTAAAAGCATATCATTTATTTTAGGGCACAATGAATTTTAAAAAGTTGTTCCGGTGCACCATCTTGACTCACATCATGGACTCGTCACATCAATAGTGGCACCCTGTTTTCATCATTGATTATGGAGGTTTTATGTACAGAAAAATACTTGTGCCAAGTGATGGCACTGTCCTTTCCGAAAAAGCCATCATGGCTGCCATCCAGTTTGCAGCATCTCATTCAGGTTGCAAAATCGTTGGCCTTTCTGTTGCAGAACCCCTTTCATTCAATCAGATAGAAGCCCTGACCAAGTCCACCGAATCCGATTATCTGCTTCGCGAACAACTTTCTGCCCAGTCAAGAGTGAAACGGATCGCAGAAATGGCTGAAGAAGCCGGAGTTCCCTGCGAAACCGTTGTCGCGCAATCGACGAAACCGAATGAAGAAATCGTCCGCATCGCTGACGAGCACGATTGCGATTGTATCTTTATGGCTTCTCACGGCCGAAAAGGCTTGAACAAGCTTTTCATCGGCAGCGAAACCCAGAAAGTTCTCGCGACCGCTCACGTTCCTGTTCTGGTTTACCGCTAATTCAACTTCAGTTTCCTGTCTTCCCGTCTGGCTGTCTGGGTAACAGCAGCCAGACTTTCAGTTTCTGCTTCATCTTGCCCGCCTGTTCACCGGCTTCATTGCCGAATCCCCAGAAATAATCAGCCCGAACCGGTCCTCTAATCGCTCCGCCAGTATCCTGTGCCATCACCAGCTTTTTAAGTGGAGTCGTACTGTAAGGCCGGGTGGTGTCAATGAATACTGGTGTGCCCAGCGGGACATAACGAGGATCGACAGCAATGGAACGCTCCGGCGTAAGGGGAACGCCTTGTGCGCCGTTAGGACCTACACTGGGATCACTGATTTTTTCTTCCCTGAAAAAGACATAACTCGGATTGGAGTCGAGCACTTCACGAAAACGTCGCGGATTGTTCTTTAGCCATTTTTTGATTTGCTGCGCGGATGCCTGCCCCGGTTTCAGCTCTCCCTTATCGATGAGATAACGCCCGATGGAACGATAAGGACGTCCGTTCTGATTGGCATAAGCAACACGAATGGTTTCGTTTGTTTCCGGGATATAAACACGGCCCGAGCCTTGAATTTCCAGAAAGAAAGCATCCAGAGCGTCATCGACCCAGACAATTTCATTGCCTGCGAGTTTGTTCGATTTTTCCAGATCGCCACGGGTTTCATAGGGAACGACGCGGTTCCCTTCCAGTTTTCCCCTCAGACGAAGTCCCTTTAACTGGGGATAGGCACTCGCCATATCGATCGTCAAAAGATCGGAAGGTTCACGATACAAAGCTGTCTTGTAAACTCCTTTTCTGGCACGGCTGCCTTTGAGCAAAGGCTCGTAATAACCGGTTGCCATACCCGTTTCGGAGCCGTTTTCACCGACAACACGATAGGGCACGAAATTCGATTCAAAAAAATGTCTGACGGCAAGACCATCATTGGCGTCAATCGACCGGGCATCCTGACAGATGTCGCGCCATTGTTCTTTTTTTCCGAGAGCACGACAGGAATTCATGAAAGCGGGCCAGGCTTCCCTGACATCGTCGTCATTCCATCCGGGAATATCCGAAAATGAAACCTGATGACGCCCTTCGGTAAATGTCTCCCCGGGCTCTTCCGGTGTCGTTGGCGGCGTTGTCGTACATGAAGCGAGTAAAAGGGACAGACATCCCAAAATGAAATAAGGAAAAAGACGTTTAAATGACATGATGGATATCCACATTGCTTACTCAATCAGAACCGCGATCTCACTCACCAGAGTTCGCCAATGTGCACCATTATAGGTAAATAAAACAGGCACGACATTCTTTTCCCTTTAAAACATCAAACTAAATCCGCTCAGTGAAGCGTTCTGGGTAAAGATAACAAAAATTCCGGAATCTCCACATTGAACTGCTCGCCCTGCTCAGTTACACACAAAAACTCTCCCTGCATTGATCCCTGCGGTGTCGCCAGAGACGTACCACTGGTATATTCGAATTCTTCTCCGGGCTTTAACAATGGCTGGCGTCCAACCACACCAAGACCGCGAATCTCCTCAACATGATTATTGGCATCCGTAATGACCCAGTGGCGCGCAATCAGTTGCGCCCCAACCTGCCCTTTATTTTTGATGGTCACTGAATAAGTAAACACATAACTGTCCCGATCAGGGGCGGACTGATCGTCTATATATCTTGTCGTCACAGAGACATCGAGTAAATCAGAACTCATCTCAACCCTCTTATTGAAAAATAAAATTCATTATGGATTGATACAAAACCCCTTAATTTGCGGCTAACCAAAGTTCTTGATGAATCAACCGGTATAAAATAAAACTTTCTGAAATCGATTTTACTATTTACATGACCCAATACCGCATTGCACCCAGTATTCTTTCCGCCGACTTTGCCGAACTGGGCAACGAAGTCCGCAACGTCGTCAAGGCTGGCGCCGACATGATCCATTTCGATGTGATGGACAATCATTATGTCCCGAATCTGACAATGGGCCCCATGGTTTGCGCTGCAATCAGGCCTCATGTCGATGTCCCCATTGACGTTCATCTCATGGTAAAACCTGTCGATCGCATCATTCCTGATTTCGCCAAGGCGGGTGCGAACATTATCTCGTTCCACCCAGAAGCATCAGAACACATCGACCGTACCTTGCAGTTGATTCATGACAATGGTTGTAAGGCAGGTCTGGTATTTAATCCGGCGACACCACTGGATTACCTGCTTCATGTCATGGACAAGCTCGACCTTATTCTCATCATGTCGGTCAACCCCGGATTCGGAGGCCAGTCGTTCATTGCGCATGCCCTGAAAAAAATCGAAACGGTGCGCGCCATGATCGATTCGTCTGGCCGACAAATCATGCTTGAAGTCGACGGTGGCGTCAAAGTAGACAATATCGCGGAAATAGCGGCTGCAGGCGCTGATACTTTCGTGGCCGGGTCCGCCATCTTCAACCAGCCGGATTACGCTCGTGTCATAAGGGAAATGCGCGAACGGCTGGCCTCTGTCACTCCCAGATTGAGCTAAGATCATGACCGCCATCTCAGAGAAAAATCCATTGAAAGACATTCATGTCATCATCCTCGACCTCGATGGCACGATGATCGATTCGGTACCCGATCTCGACGTTGCTTTAAACAGCATGCTCAGTGAACCGACCTTGCCGCCTGTCGAGGTCGCCTCGATACGGATGTTTGTCGGCCGAGGCACTCAAAATCTCGTCAGATGTACCCTTTCGGTTCATCTTGAGTCCGATGAAGTCGAGAAAACGATGGATATTGCCATGACACTGTTTTACAAGTATTACCGTATCGTCAATGGCGAACACAGCACGGTTTTCCCGGGAGTCCGTGAGGGATTGCAGCTTATGAAAGAAAAACGGAAGAATATCGCCTGCGTCACCAATAAACCTTCCATATTCACAGAACCCCTGTTGGCAAAAAACGGGCTTTATTCCTACTTCAATCTGATTTACTGTTCTGATACGTTTCTGGTCAAAAAACCTGATCCTTTCCCGATGCAGATGGCCTGCAAAAAATTTGGCTACTCGCCGACACAGGCTGTGGCGATCGGGGACTCTGTCAATGACGCACAGGCAGCGCGGGCTGCAGGATGTTCGCTATTTATGGTTCCATATGGTTATAATTACGGAAAACCTGTGGGTGAAATGAATCCGGACGCCACGGTGTCCAGTTTGCTGCAAGCAGCCAACCTGATTTCCTGAAAGTTTTTATCGATCATGTTTCTCTTAAAAAAACCCGTGTTTTCACAATCCACTCTGATCTCCGGAGGGTTGTGGCGACGCTGGCAAACTTTATCCATGTAAACAACAAGTTTGCGGCCGTTTATATCCATCGGCCTGTTTTTTGAGCTATTTCGCTATGGCGAACCGGAGAAAATCATGACTGAACTCGAATTCAAGGCACTGGCCAACCAGGGCTATAACCGTATTCCTTTAATCGTCGAAGCCATTGCCGACCTCGACACTCCTTTATCCCTCTACCTGAAACTGACCCAACAGAACAATGGGGGAAAGAACTCGTTTCTGCTTGAATCCGTTGTCGGCGGAGAACGTTTCGGACGGTATTCATTTATCGGCTTGCCCGCCTCTACTGTTTTGCGTGCACACGGCATGAAAACGGAAGTCGTCAAAAACGACAAGATCATCGAAGTGAACGAAGGCAATCCTCTGGATTTTATTGCCGAATACCAGTCGCGATTCAAAGTAGCCATTCGCCCTGGCCTTCCCCGTTTCTGTGGTGGCCTGGCTGGTTACTTCGGTTACGACACGATCCGCTATATCGAGCCTCGCCTGAGAGAGAGTGCACCTTCAGACGATCTCGGCTTCCCGGACATTCAACTGCTGTTGACCGAGGAACTGGCTGTTATCGACAACCTGTCAGGCAAGCTGTACCTTATCGTTTATGCTGATCCGACCCGGCCTGAAGCTTATTCGCAGGCCAGACAGCGTCTGCGCGAACTGCGAGTTATGCTCGACAAACCCGCCATTGCCCCACCAATGGATGGCAGTAAACGTACCGATGTGATCAGGGACTTCAAAAAAGAAGATTTTCTGGCTGCAGTCAACAAGACCAAGGAATATATTGCCAATGGCGACTGTATGCAGGTCGTGCTTGCACAGCGCCTGAAAAAACCGTTTACCGATTCTCCTCTTTCACTTTACCGTTCCCTGAGAGCGTTAAATCCGTCGCCCTATCTTTATTATTATCATTTCGATGACCAGTACATCATCGGATCGTCCCCTGAAATTCTTGTCCGGCAGGAAAACGTTCCCGAAGGCAGAAAAGTGATCGTCAGACCGCTGGCTGGTACGCGTCCACGTGGTGCGACTCCGGAAAAAGACACTCAGCTTGCGTCCGAATTGCTGGCCGACACGAAAGAAATTGCGGAACACGTCATGCTGATCGATCTTGCGCGAAACGATATCGGCCGTATCGCTACCATCGGCAGCGTCAAGGTGACCGAAAAGATGGCGATTGAAAAATATTCCCATGTCCAGCACATCGTTTCGAACGTTGAAGGTCTTTTGAAACCGGGTCTGTCGAATCTGGATGTCCTGAAAGCGACCTTTCCTGCAGGTACCCTTTCCGGTGCACCAAAAGTCCGGGCTATGGAAATCATTGATGAGATGGAACCGGTCAAGCGCGGTATTTACGGTGGCGCCTGCGGCTATCTCTCTTTCGGTGGGGAAATGGATTTGGCTATTGCCATTCGTACTGGTGTCATCTATAAAGACATGCTCTACGTTGGAGCCGGTGCAGGAATCGTTATCGATTCCTCACCTGAATCCGAATTGCAGGAAACTGAAAACAAGGCAAGAGCCGTCATCCGTGCCGCGGAACAGGTACAGGATGGAATGGACGACAGTTCCCTGCTATAAACGTTCAAACTTTTTATGAAATGGAGCCACTGTGGCAAAAGATAAATCTTCCGATTTTTTTAAAACCACACTGGCTCCCGAATCGCTGGCTTTCAGATTGCTTGGGGCGGCTTATGTTGTCCGACGGGTCGAAGAAGGTCAGTCTCTTCCTTCCGCCCTTGCGTCAGTTTTTTCTTATCCGAAAATGGATGCCGCCACACGAGGCGCCATTCAGGATATCGCTTATCACACTGAAAGAAAGTTCGGTTTGTGTGAGTTTCTCATTGAACAACTGACCAGACAGCCCCCATCGCCACCTCTTCTGAAAACACTTCTGGCCTGTTCGCTGGCGCTTCTGGTTGCTGACGACGAAACTGCACTGAAATATGAACCGTATACAACGGTCGATCAGGCTGTTGAAGCGGCCTCGTCAGATGGAAGCCTTGCCAGGGCAAAAGGACTGGTCAATGCTGTATTGAGGCGTTTTTTGCGTGAAAAAGAAATTTGGCTTGAAAAATCGAATCTCTCTTTAACGGCAAAATGGAATTATCCATCCTGGTGGATTAAGGAAACGCGCCGAATCTATCCAAAAAACTGGGAAACCATATTGCACATCGGTAATACCGCGCCACCTCTGACCTTGCGTGTCAATGTGAAAAAAACGACCGTTGAAGGGTATCTGGCCAATCTGCAGGCAGAAGGACATTCGGCGACAGTGATCGGCCCTTATGCTATCCGTCTGGATAATCCCGTTCCTGTCTATCGAATCCCCGGATTTGCTGAGGGTCTCGTATCCGTTCAGGATGCCGCTGCACAACTGGCAGCGCCCCTGCTTGAATTGGTGGACGGCATGCGGGTACTGGATGCATGTGCCGCACCGGGTGGCAAATCCGGCCATATGCTCGAGATGGCAGATATCGATTTGCTTGCTCTTGATAGCGAACCGGAAAGATTGAAAAAAATCGATGAAAACCTCACCCGCCTCCAACTGCATGCAACTATGATGGCTGGCGATGCTTCCGGAAAAAAATGGTGGGACGGCAATGAATTCGACTGCATTTTGGCGGATGTTCCCTGTACAGCATCGGGCATAATCAGGCGACATCCGGACATCCGCTGGCTCAGGCGCCCGGAAGATGCGAAAAAACTTGGCGCCATCTCGGCAAAAATACTGGATAATTTATGGGAATTGTTAAAACCTGGTGGAAAACTCTTGCTGGCGACGTGTTCCATCTGGCCGGTTGAATCAGAATGGCAGGCCGATGCTTTTGCCAAAAGGAACAATGCCGCGCGACTTGATGCTCCAGGACAACTGTTTCCTGCTTCTGATAAACTGAAGGATCATGATGGTTTGTTTTATGCTTTGTTTAAAAAGCAATAAACGGATATTATATGAATTCCCTGACCATATCTGAATGATATCGTGATACGTCGACTTTCACACTTCCTGCTTTGCATTGCCATAGCGCTTCTGGTCGTCAAACCGGCTTTTTCCGCCAGTAGCGATATCCAGATCAATACGGCAAGGATTGAATATTCAGGAAAGACGTACAAACTGTTCACCAGTTTTTCAATGGATTTCAATCACAGTCTGGAAGAAACCTTGCTGCACGGTATCCCATTGTATTTCAAAACGGAAATCGAGATTATTCGCCCGAGAGCTTTCTGGTTTGATGACGTACCGGTTTCGAAATCAAGGACGACCCGTATTTCCTATAATGTCCTGACGCGTCAATACAGCATTTCCATTCCGGGAACCCTGCAGCGAAATTACAGTTCCCTTGAGGATGCCTTGTCCGCTATCCGTTATCCTCCCCGCTGGACTATCGCCGACAGTTCAGATCTGGAAGTGGGTGAAAAATATGATGTCGGCGTCCGGATTATGCTGGATGTATCCCAATTGCCCAAGCCGTTTCAGATAAACGCCTTGAATAATCGCGACTGGAGACTGTCTTCCGACTGGAAGTGGTTTTCTTACAGGCCCTAAAAGACTTTAAAAGTGACTCGCGCATTACGTTATCTCTGGATCGTCGGTGGTGCCATGATGAGCATTTTGCTCTTCCTTCTGGCTTCCGCATCTGAAAACACCGACTTTTTCGACAAGAATTACTCATGGCTGGTTGGCATGAATATTCTTGTCGCTGCTGCGCTCCTGATCCTGGTCGTATGGATGCTGATCCGCCTGTACAAACGATACAAGCGGGGAAAATTCGGCTCAAAGCTGATGACCAAACTGGTCGTTCTCTTCGCGCTGATGGGGATATTGCCCGGCGCAGTTATTTACGTCGTGTCGGTTCAGTTCGTTTCACGATCAATCGAATCGTGGTTCGACGTCAGGGTTGAATCGGCACTGGACTCCGGTGTCAAACTCGGACAGGCTATTCTGGAGTCGTCCCGGGAAGACCTGAACTTGCAAGCCTCCAACCTGGCCGCCGAACTGGGAGGATTGTCCCCGACGGACCAAACCCTTCTTTTGTCCCGGTTCAGAAACGACAAGGAAGGAATCGAAGCCAGTATTTTCAACAGCAAGGGGCAGCTTATCGCGACTTCCGGATCAAACCGCACCACTCTGATGCCGGACATGCCAACAGATGCCATGTTACGCCAAGTGCGGATGACATCCCATTATTCAGCAATCGAAGGCGAAGTCGATGATCCATCCGGAGATAATAATGAAAATCCGGAAGATACCCATCTTCTTATCCGGGTCATCACGCTGATTCCTGACAAACACATTGCCATTTCGCTCAGAAACGATCCCTATTTTCTGCAATTGACGCAGAAAATGCCTGATAACGTGGCAAACAACGCCGAAGCACTTCGCGTCGCTTACAGTGAATATCAGGTTCGTTCCCTTTCACGCTCGGGTCTGCGCAAGATTTACATCGTCACTTTATCGCTGACCTTGCTGCTTGCCATTTTCGGCGCAATCGCCAGCGCCTTCCAGATTGCATCCAATCTGGCAAAGCCCCTGCTGCTTCTGGCACAAGGCACAAAGGCCGTGGCCGAAGGCAACCTGTCCCCGCGCCCGATTGTTTCAGGCTCTGATGAACTGGGTACCTTGACCCAGTCTTTCAATGCCATGACACGCCAGCTTGCCGAAGCCCGTGCGCTCGCGGAACAAAACCGTGCCGATCTGGAGGCCGCCAAGGCCTATCTTGAATCGGTCCTTGCCAACATGTCTGCCGGCGTGATCGTTCTGGATCACAATTTCAGACTGATCGGCTGCAATGATGTTGTATCAAGAGTCCTTCGTCACGACCTTGCTCCTTTTATCGGCAAGGAATTGTCCGATGTGGATGGCATGGAAACTTTTTCGACGGCATTGACGAAAGCTTTTTCCGAGTTTGCCGCACAAACTGCCGGAAGCGCCAACCCACAAAATCTTCACTGGCAAAAACAGATAGAAATTCCACGCGACACGGCAGAGGATTCCGGACATGAAACCGGTTCATCCAAAAATGAAAACGTCATTACCCTGCTGGCACGTGGATCGTATCATTCTGTCAATAATGAAAATCGCTACATCGTCGTTTTCGACGATATCACCGACGTGATTTCCGGACAGCGTTCCATTGCATGGGGTGAGGTTGCCCGCAGGCTGGCTCATGAAATCAAGAATCCATTGACACCAATCCAGCTTTCTGCCGAGCGACTCCAAATGAAATTGCAGGACAAACTCGGTGAAACCGACTCGGCCATCCTTCAGAAAAGTACGGACACGATTGTCAATCAGGTAACCGCTATGAAGCAAATGGTGGATGATTTCAGGAATTTTGCAAAAACCCCGCCAGCCCTTTTGAAACCACTTAATCTGAATGCACTGGTTGAAGATATTGTTCATTTATATTCCGGAAATGAGGCGCACGATATCATTCATACCCGTCTTGCACCGGATTTACCGGAAATAATGGGCGATGAAACGCAGTTAAGACAGGTTATCCATAATTTGCTGCAAAATGCACAGGATGCGGTCAGTGAAGTCGAAAATACCGGTGAATATGTCCCCGGCATTGAATTAATGACAGAAAAAGTTCACTATCAGGACGCTTCCAATCAAATCTGCATTGCAGTTCGACTATCTGTCATGGATAATGGTCCTGGGTTTGCAGAAAAAATATTGAGTCGTATTTTCGAGCCCTATATCACGACCAAGGAACGCGGCACTGGCCTCGGAATGGCAATGGTCAAAAAAATTGTCGATGAACACGGCGGCCGTATCGACGTGCACAATCGTAAAGACTCAAATGGCGCAAAAGTTTCAATTCTGCTTCTCCAGCTCGCTTCAACAAACATTCAGGCAGCTGGACAAGTTGAAAAGGGATAACAAATATTCAAGATCTAAAAAATATGGCAAATATCCTGGTTGTTGATGATGAAATGGGAATACGTGAACTTCTTTCGGAAATCCTTTCCGATGAGGGTCACGTCGTACAAACCGCTGAAAATGCACAGCAGGCGCGGGAAGCCCGTGCGGCTGAAACACCAGATCTCGTTCTGCTGGATATCTTGATGCCGGACACGGATGGCGTTACCCTTCTGAAAGAATGGCAGCGGGACGGCAACCTGACAATGCCGGTCATTATGATGTCGGGACACGCCACAATCGATACAGCTGTCGAAGCGACCCGCATCGGCGCAATGAATTTCCTTGAAAAACCGATTGCGCTGCAAAAACTGTTGCAGGCGGTTCAGCAGGGACTGGCCCGGAATCAGGAAAAGAGCCGTATGCTGACCACTCCGGTCATGCCGTCTGTGTCTGTCACCGAAATCCGGACGACCAGTACCGTTATCAATAATGTACAGATGCAGGCACCTGCTTCAACCGCGGGAAATAGCTCGATCATCAATACGTCACTTTTGTCTTTTGATCTGCCTTTGCGTGAAGCACGCGATATGTTTGAACGGATTTATTTCGAACATCATCTGGCTCAGGAGGGCGGCAGCATGACACGTGTTGCGGAAAAAACCGGTCTGGAAAGAACCCACCTCTATCGCAAGTTAAAACAATTGGGAGTCGAACCTGTCAAGGCATCCAAAAAGAACAGCTAGCTGAAAGGATCACTGATGGAATACGTCAATCTTGGTTCAAGCGGTCTTAGAGTTTCGCGCATCTGTCTGGGAATGATGACTTATGGATCGCAAAAATGGCGACCATGGGTTCTGGACAAGGCAGCATCCCGCCCCTTCATTCGCCGTGCTGTCGAAGCCGGAATCAATTTTTTTGACACTGCCAATCTTTATTCCAACGGCCTCTCCGAAACGTTGACCGGCAAACTCCTGAAAGAATACGCAAAACGCGAAGAAATCATTATCGCTACCAAGGTGTATTTTCATGTTTCAGACGAAATAGGAGCCGATGCGGCTTCCGCCAGCTCAAAAAACATTCCGCCAAATACCAGCGGCCTGTCCAGAAAACATATTTTCGATGCGGTTGACGCTTCCTTGAAGCGCCTGAATACGGATTACATCGATTTGTATCAGATCCATCGCTGGGACAATGCCACCCCGATTGAAGAAACGATGGAAGCCCTGAACGATCTGGTCCGGTCCGGCAAGGTTCGTTATATCGGCGCTTCCAGCATGTGGGCATGGCAATTTGCCAAGGCACAGCAGATCGCAAAGGAAAATAACTGGTCACGTTTCATTTCGATGCAAAACCATTACAACCTGGCGTACAGGGAAGAAGAACGCGAAATGATCCCTCTCTGCAAGGATCAGGGAGTTGGCCTGATTCCCTGGAGTCCGCTGGCAAGAGGCTTTCTGGCGGGTAACAGGAAACTGGACGACAAAGACGGTTCCAAAAACAATTCTGCAACTTCAAGAGCCAAAACCGATGAAATGGCGCTTAGGGTTTTCTATTCCGATGCCGATTTCGACGTCGTCAATGCCCTGACGAAAATAGCCAATGAACGGGGATTGTCCAACGCACAGGTTGCTTATGCATGGCTGCTTCACAAGGGAGTAACAGCCCCGATTGTCGGCGCTTCGAAACTGCACCAGCTGGACGAGGCCATCTCGGCAACAACGGTCAAACTGTCTGCAGAAGAAATCAGGGAACTTGAAAAACCGTATCAGCCTCATCCGGTTCTGGGACATCGATAACTACCCTCAAAACGTAAAAAAGGAGGCATAGCCTCCTTTTTTGTTGCCTTGCCGAAGCGACACAAAATCATTCCTCTTTTTTCTTTGTCGCCGTTTTACGTGTTGTCGTTTTTTTCACTGTCGCTTTTTTCGCGGGCGTTTTGGCAGCTGTCTTCGTCGTTGATTTGGATGCTGCTTTGGTCGTCGAGGTTTTTGCCTTTGCGGCAGTCGCCGTCTTTCTTTTTGCGCCAGCTGCCTTTCCGGTCGCTTCCTCGAACTTGAATCCTATTTTCCCGTCCTTACCCAGGGCAAGATAGGCTTTGAAAGGCCGGTGCGTCCTCTGCGATACAAAACTCGTCAAAAGATCCGTCTGGCCTTCAGAGAGGAGTTTAGTCATTTGTTCAGGCAGGATTTCCTGCTGAAGGATGATTCGTCCGCTTCTGAAGTCGCAGCTCTTCGGTTTTGCAACCGTATGTTCACAGACATACGACAAGCCGGAATCATATACATTTCCCTGACATTTCGGGCATTTTCCGACTGGTGTTTTACCGGTAAAGTCCGGTGCTTCAGAATCTTCTTCTTTTGGCTGGCCGAAATCGAATTCCAGTTTGAAATTGTCTTTTTCAGTGTCAGGAACAATTTTAAGGATGGCAGCGAAAGGTCTTCCCATTTTCGAACGGAATCCCTGCAAGGGCCCGATTTCTCCCTTTTGCAGCAATTCCTCGACTTCGGCAATGGAAAACTGGCGGCCGCCAGGTGTTTTCGTCATGGAAAATTCACATTGTGTACAGGCAAAGCGACGATAGTTTTCCTTGATTTCACCACCACACTTAGGGCATGGGGTCTGCAATGTCGCATAATCACCCGGAATGGTATCTTCGTCATATTCCTTCGCGCGTTTGACGATCACCTGTGCCATCTGGGCAATCTGTCGCATGAATTCTTCGCGACTGATCTGCCCCCTTTCCATCTGGGACAATTTGAATTCCCATTCTCCGGTCAGTTCAGGCAAGGTCAATTCCTTGACATCAAGCCCTTTCAACAGGGTCATCAGCTGAAAAGCCTTTGGCGTCGGAATCAGTTCGCGGCCTTCACGCAAAAGATATTTTTCCGTCAGGAGGCCTTCAATAATCGCAGCACGTGTCGCCGGAGTTCCAAGACCTTTGCCCTGCATGGCTTCACGTAATTCGTCTTCAACCAGTTTTCCGGCCCCTTCCATCGCGGAAAGTAGCGTCGCTTCGGTATATCTTGCAGGTGGTTTTGTTACCAAATCATCGACAAGTACTTTGTCGGCCAGTACTTTTTCGCCTGGAGACACCGGCACCAGAATACGGTCATTTTCGCCTTCCTTGCCGGAAGCGGGCATTTCCCTGCCATAGATCGCCAGCCAGCCCGGATTGGTCATAACGCGACCTTCGCTCTTGAACCGGTGACCCGACACTTCCGTGAAACGGGTTGTCACCAGAAATTCGGCTGCGGGGAAAAACACGGCCATGAAACGTCTCGCGACGAGATCATATAACTTCTGTTCAGGTTCAGAAAGATTTTTCGGTGACTGGGTTGTCGGGATAATCGCGAAGTGATCCGATATTTTCTTATTGTCGAATATGCGTTTGTTCGGATGAACCCAGCGGTTTTTCAGAATCTGTGTCGCAAATGTCTGGTAATTGACATTTTCAGAAAGGCTCTCCAGAGTCTGCATACTCGTTTGGAGATAGTCTTCCGGCAAATGACGGGAATCCGTTCTCGGGTAAGTCAAGACCTTGTGTTTTTCGTAAAGCGCCTGTGCCAGGCCCAGCGTATTTTTCGCCGAAAAGCCGAACCTCGCATTGGCTTCACGCTGCAGGCTGGTCAGATCGAACAATGCCGGAGACATGGAGGTCGTCGGCTTTGACTCTTCCGTAACCGTACCCTGTTTGCCAAGACATGCTGTAACAATCGAATCTGCCGCCGCACGGCTCCAGAGACGCTCTGCGCGTTTTTCCGGATCGGTTTCGTCTTTTTTGAAACCGGTATCCTGCCAGCGACCTTCGTAAATTCCCTGTGCGCAAACGAATTCCGCATGAACTTCCCAGTAATCACGGGAAACGAAATTCTTGATCTTTTCTTCGCGCTGGACAACGATCGACAATGTCGGTGTCTGGACGCGTCCGACCGTCGTCAGGAAGAAACCGCCTTCTTTCGAATTGAAGGCCGTCATGGCCCGTGTTCCATTGATACCAATCAACCAGTCCGCCTCAGAACGACTGCGAGCCGCTTTCGCCAGGGGCTGCATTTCCTCATCATCACGCAAATGTTTGAAGCCTTCCCGGATAGCATTGGGCGTCATCGACTGAAGCCAGAGCCGTTTGACCGGTTGTTTCGCTTTTGTATATTGCGCGATCAGCCTGAAAATCAGTTCCCCTTCACGCCCCGCGTCGCAGGCATTGATGATTTCGGAAATGTCTTTTCGCTTGATCAGCTTGTTCAACATTTTCAGTCTGGATTCCGTTTTGGCTATCGGTTCCAGAGCGAAATCGGGAGGAATGACCGGTAAATTCGTAAAACTCCACTTGCCGCGTTTGACCTCGTATTCTTCAGGCGCCCGGATCTCCAGCAAATGTCCCACAGCCGAGGTCAATACATATTGATCTGACTCGAAGTAATCACCCTGTTTGGTAAACCCGCCAAGGCTCTTTGCAATATCATTTGCAACAGAAGGTTTTTCGGCGATGATGAGTGTTTTGGTCATATAAAACGGTATAAATAACTCTGACTGATTCAGCGACAGTAATCTGCTCACGTGGCAAAACAACGTGATATAAAGCGGGAAATGATAATGGGAGAACGATACAAACTGCAAGCAAACGATTCAATGTCCAAGAAGAAAAGCCTTATTTTCCATTTTTCCCAACAATTTTCCCGAATTTACCGGCCCGCTCCACCAAAAACAGATTTTCGTTTCGTTCAGGAAACCGCCAGACGGCGATAAAATCCGCCGGGCAAACTTTCCACATTTCCGGATAATTCCAGATTAAGTAATTCGACAGAGAGGCTTGCAGCATCCATGTCACATCGCTCGCTTAATATATCCGCATCGACCGGATCATACCCCATTTGGGCAAGAATGACTTTCTGTTCGTCAGAAAATTCATCTGCATCCTCTTCTTCAATCCTTTCTTCCGAAGTCTGATTGACGACTATATCGCTGAAATGTTTCAATTCCTCGAGAATGTCTTGAGATGACTCAACGAGCTTTGCACCCTGACGGATCAGTTCGTGACATCCCCTTGAAAGAGGAGAATGAATGGAGCCGGGAATGGCGAAAACATCACGCCCCTGATCGATGGCCGTTTTCGCCGTAATAAGCGAACCGGAACGGGCTGCTGCCTCGACGACCAGAATCCCGCCGGACAAACCGCTTATCACCCGGTTGCGTCTTGGGAAATTGGAGGCAACAGGACCGCTTCCAAGAGGGAACTCGCTGATGATGCAACCTTCATTCGCTATCCGGTGAGCCAGATCACGGTTTCTCGCCGGATAGACAATATCGGCTCCGGTGCCAATAACCGCGACTGTCGAAGCACGCCCTTTCAGGCCTCCCTCATGAGCGGCCGTATCGATGCCCAGTGCCAGACCGGACACAATTGTCAAACCGGTATCACTTAATGAATGGGCGAATTCCTCTGCATCGAGGCGTCCCTGAGTCGTGGCATTTCTGCTTCCGACTATCGCTATTGATGGTGAGGTCAGCAATTCAACCCTACCCTTGACGTAAAGCATCAATGGCGGATCGGCAATTTCAAGCAACTGTCGGGGATACCGGTTGTCCGACAGGGTGAGAACCATATTTGATGAATCTTCAAGCCACTCTTTTGTTCTCTCGAGCTGTTCCGTAATGGCTGGTTCGACCGGCGCATACAATACGTCCGCCATTTTCGGCGATACGATACGGCCAATTTCCTCGTAAGAAGTCGTAAAAATGTTTTGCGGCAATCCATATGCCGACAACATTTTATGGGCTGTCCGTATTCCGATACCTGGCGTCATCTGAAGCCGGATCCAGGCAGCCAGTTCTTCCTCATCATACTTATCCGATATTTTCACTGTTGACTTTCCATCTGCTACGGTTGACAAAAACACCTGTTTTTCAAAACGATCGGGGACAAGTACCGTAAAGCATAAACCGGGGCACTATGTTAAACTTTCAATTTGTCCGGGCACAGGATTTGCGCCGGCAAATTGCTGAAGACCGGATGAATGCATACGGTTTCACTATCGATTCTGCACAGTAATGATGTTGCTTGCAAGATATCGCCTTCGACTGTTGTTCCTGAACTGATACAAATGGCACGTTTACCTATTCTTCGTTACCCTGACCCGCGTTTGCTGAAGCCTTCCAAACCGGTCACCGATTTCGACGATTCCCTGAAATCGCTGATCGCCGATATGGCGCAAACCATGTACGAGGCTCCCGGAGTCGGCCTTGCCGCTCCCCAGATCAATGTTCACAAACAGCTTGTCGTTATCGATGTTTCAGAACAGAAAAACGAACTGAAAGTATTTATCAATCCGCAGATCGTGAAAGCTTGCGAGGAAAAGGCCACATTCGAGGAAGGCTGTCTGTCTCTTCCCGGTATATACGATGAAATCGAACGCCCCGCCAAAGTCACTGTCCGGGCACTGGATGCTGATGGCAAGGAATTTGAAATCGAGGCGGAAGGCTTGCTGGCCGTTTGCGTCCAGCATGAAATCGACCATCTGAAAGGCAGTATCTTCGTCGATTATCTTTCTCCGATGAAGCGCAACCGTATCAAGAAAAAACTGCTCAAGGAAGAGCGGGAAATGAAGAAAAGCAACTCTGGTTCAACGGGACGCAAAAAATGAAAATCGTTTTTGCCGGTACGCCTGAATTTGCCAGCATGGCGCTGGAAGCCATCAAAAAAAGCGGTCACGATATTGAACTGGTGCTGACTCAACCTGACCGGCCTGCCGGCCGGGGCATGAAACTGCAACCCTCTGCCGTTAAAAAAACCGCTCTGGAATACGATATCCCCGTTGATCAACCGGTTTCCCTTAAAATCAAGGGTAAATATGGAGAAGAAGCACAACGGGTTTATGACAGAATCCGAAGAATTGCTCCTGACGTTATGATCGTCGTCGCTTACGGGCTGATCCTCCCGAAAGAATTTCTCGATATTCCAAAACACGGCTGCCTGAACATTCATGCGTCGCTTCTGCCGAGATGGCGTGGAGCAGCGCCGATTCAGCGTGCCATCGAAGCCGGGGACACGGAAACAGGCATATCCATCATGCAAATGGAAGAAGGTCTCGATACGGGCCCCGTCCTTTTGAAGGAAAGCATTGCCATCGACAAAAACGTGAATGCGTCGCAACTGCACGACCGGCTGGCTGTGCTTGGGGGAAAAATGATCGTATCGGCACTTGCCCGGCTGGACACCCTTACACCTGTGCCCCAGGATGAAACCGGAGCAAATTATGCCTCCAAGATTCTGAAAGAAGAAGCCACTCTTGATTTCACGCTGGATGCGGTTGCAATTGCCAATAAAATCCGTGCGTTCAATCCTTTCCCGGGATGTACTGCTCTCTATAACGATGTCCCTGTCAAGCTATGGAAAGCGGAACTTGTTGATTCCCATGCCGGTGCACCTGCCGGTAAAGTATTATCGGCAAGTGAAAACGGCATCGTTGTAGCCTGCGGCAAGGGAGCCCTGAACATACTTGAATTGCAGAAACCCGGTGCCAAACGCCTGCCCGTTTCGGAATTTATAAAAGGCTTTTCATTTGATAATGGTGACTTCAAATAAAATCGAGTTATGGCTCTTTTTTATACACTCTTATCCGTACACCCGAATATTTATTAATCGAAAAATAAGCTCATGAGATTTGAACACCTTATCGAAGTCAACAATCTGGAAGACCCGCGTGCGGACGTGCTCAGCCGCAAGCAATTATGGAATGGCCTGCTATTGAGAGCCAAAGCCCCAAGTCTGTTCATTCCTCATATGGATGGTTTTGCGATTGTCGAAGAATCCGACAATGGCCTGACGCGTACGCTGGATTTTGGAAAATTCACGGTCAATGACCGGGTTGATTTCGTACCGATGGAAAAACTCCATTTCCACATTCCTGCACAGGGTGAAATCATGGAGTCGAGGCTGGAAATTGCGATCGAGGAACCTTTTCCGGACCGTTTCTTCCTGCGCTTCATTTATGAAGATTCAGCCGCGGAAGAAGGTCCTGAAGCGATGTATAACGATTTCCGCCGTTCCGCCTATAAGGAAATGGATGTCGATTCGATGCGGCTCATTCGACAGTTTGCGTCTCAGGGTCGTCTTGACGACCCTGAGACAGACGATAAAACGCTTCTATCGTGAAAAGATTACAAAACGTCGAGCGGCATCTTGTGAGCCGGTGGCGGAAAAATGGCGTCCAGTTCGTCAAGAACTCTCTGATCCAGAGTGATATCCCAGGCCTTGCGGTTTTCCTCAACGCGCTTGACGCTTGACGATTTTGGAATAGGCACGGTTCCCTGATGGAGCAACCACGCCAGCGCAAGCTGGGCTGGCGTGATCGACAGTTTTTCGGCAACCCGTTTCAGACCAGAGCTTTTCAGAAGACGGGTTTGATAAAGCGGGGAATAGGCCATTACCGGAATATTCCGTTTTTTCTGCCATGGCAACAAATCCCATTCGATACCACGGGATCCCAGGTTGTACAAAACCTGATTGACACAAATATTGCCGTTATCGTATTGCGCCGCTTCTTCCATATCGTCCAGATCGAAATTGGACACACCATACGCACGAATTTTACCGGCATCGACCAGTTGCTCCATCGCCTCAAAGGTTTCTGACAGAGGATAGCCACCTCTCCAGTGAAGCAGATACAAGTCAAGGTAATCCGTTTTCAGTCTGGCAAGACTGCGTTCGAGCGCCGCGACTGTTCCCTTTCGGCTGGCATTACCCGGTAACACTTTGCTGACCAGAAAAATTTTATCCCGTCTTCCGACAATCGCTTCGCCGGTTACCTTTTCAGCTCCACCAGACGCGTACATTTCCGCAGTATCGATCAGCGTCATCCCCAGATCGATCCCGTGTTGCAAGGCGGCTATTTCATCTTTTTTGGCGGATGACGATTCTCCCATGAACCAGGTTCCCTGGCCCAATGTCGGCATCGTGATACCATTCGGCAATCTGACTACATGTTCAGGCATAATTGATTTCCCAAAAAACGATTTGTAAATCCGGGTTTGGCAAGGTCATGATTCATTTTCGATACCAGCACCGGCTGAAGATATGACATGCATTATTGCACCGGATACAAGCACTGGACAAGAAGCTTTAAAATACCGGAGTGATGAAAGACATTGAAAAAGACCTCTTCCAAAAAGCGGCCGGAAACAAAACGATCAGCATAAAACCTGTCGAATCTTCCGTTTTATCTGAAGACAAATTATTTCCGGATACGGCCTCTTTTTCTTCAGGCTGGCTGGCCCGTTTCGGTATTGCCGTAAAACGTCATTCGAAAACCATTGCGTTCATTCAGAGCCTGTTTGTCATTCTGTATCTTTCCTTGCTGCTGATACCTGTATTGTCGCTGAATTTTGCCGATCAACGCCTTTATGTCAGCGTTTCCGATTTTTCCCGCTTGATGTTCTGGGGGATAGGCTGGCCCCTGATCATTTTAGGCATGATGCTCACTGGACGAATCTGGTGCGGCCTTTTCTGTCCCGATGGGACACTGGCCGAATTCATCAGCCGTCACGGGCAAAAACGTTCAATCCCGCGCTGGATTCGCTGGAAAGGATGGCCATGCACTGTTCTGGTCACTGCTGTTTTGTATGGACAACTGATTGGTGTGTACGAGAATTTTCCTGCGACTCTGATTCTGCTCGGCATTCCGACGATTCTGGCTGTGGTCACCGGATTTTTATATGGCAATGGCAAACGCATCTGGTGCATGTATCTTTGCCCGGGCAACGGAATTTTCGGCTTGCTTGCCAGACTTTCGCCCATTTATTACAAAGTCGACCGAAAAAAATGGGAACAATATTCCGGAGTACCGGAGCGCCTTGATTGCCCCACGCTGATCAATGTCCGGCAAATGCAGGGCATGTCAGATTGCCATGCCTGTGGCCGCTGTCTCGGTCACAGAAATGCTGTTGAACTTGGATTCAGATCGCCCTCTTCTGAAATAGTGACAACTTCCGAAAACAGGATATCCGGTTCCGAATTGTTTTTACTCCTCTGGGGAGTGACAGGAATCTGTACGGCAGCACTCACATGGCATGGAAACGCTCTTTACCGTCATTTCATTCATTTTCTTTCTCAACTGGACCTTTTATCCGCCAGCAGGATGCCCTGGTGGCTGTCTGCCAACCCATCAAGTCCTTTTCTCCTGATTTTCATCGTTGTCAGCGGTTCTGCTCTCGCTCTGGTGACTTATGCCCTGCTTCGTCTGGCTGCCCTTGTTTCAGGCAATAGCGGACGGTGGAAACAATTGGCTCTCTGCCTGATACCTGTCGTTGGCTTCGGTATTTTTCTGGGGATCAGCCAGATCGGTTTTTCACTCTGGCAGGCGGAAGGCTTTCGTGCTGGCTGGATGCCTGTCCTTCAATTTACAGTTCTGGCTGCGGCGTCAGTGTTTTCGGTGCGGCTGGGCGTTAAAATTATTTTTGCCCGTATCAATCTTGCCAATCTGATCGCGCTCTTCCTTTACTGCCTGCCTGTCGCACTGCTTTTCGCGGTCTGGACGAATTGTTTGCTGACATAAAAAAGCCTGCTCTTGATGAGCAGGCTTTTCAAACGGATTTAAGATCAATCCAGTTCCAGCGCTTTACTTTC
>JAHYZB010000073.1:0-1584 GCA_019424645.1 Oxalobacter formigenes | reverse complement strand
GGAATTTATCCGATACACCGGTATTTTCCGGAAATTCCAGGGTGATCTCTTCCTTGTCGTCCAGACCGACGATGACAGAACCACCGGCTACCAGCTTGCCGAACAGGAGTTCGTCCGCCAGCGCCTTGCGAATCAGATCCTGAATCAGGCGCAACATCGGACGGGCCCCCATCAATGGATCAAAGCCTTTTTTCGCCAGGAACTTGCGCAAATCCTCGGTAAAAACGGCTTCGACTTTCTTCTCGTGCAACTGTTCTTCAAGCTGCATCAGGAATTTGTCGACGACCCGCAAAATGATTTCCTCATTCAGCGCGGAGAAGCTGATGATGCCATCCAGACGGTTTCGGAACTCAGGCGTGAACATCCGCTTGATGTCGACCATTTCGTCACCTTTTTCTTTCTGGTTGGTGAAACCGATAGACGATTTCTGCAGACTTTCCGCACCCGCATTGGTGGTCATGATGATGATGACATTCCGGAAATCGGCTTTGCGACCGTTATTGTCCGTCAAGGTGCCATGATCCATGACCTGCAAGAGGATACTGAAAATGTCCGGGTGGGCTTTTTCAATTTCATCGAGCAATAGAACCGCATGCGGTTTTTTCGTAATCGCTTCCGTCAAAAGACCTCCCTGATCGAAACCGACATATCCCGGAGGCGCACCGATCATGCGGCTGACGGCATGGCGCTCCATATATTCGGACATGTCGAATCGGATCAGATCGATTCCTAACGTGAAAGCGAGCTGTTTTGCCACCTCGGTCTTGCCCACACCGGTCGGTCCCGAGAAGAGGAAGGCGCCGATCGGCTTGTCGGTCTTGCCCAGACCGGCACGCGCCATCTTGATGCTGGCTGACAGTGCTTCGATGGCGGCATCCTGGCCGAAAACCACGCTTTTCAGATCGCGATCCAGATTCTGCAATTTGCTCCGGTCGTCCTGATTGACCGACTGCGCAGGAATACGGGCAATCTTCGAGATGATGTCCTCGATTTCCGCCTTCCCGATTGTTTTCTTCTGTTTCGATTTCGGCAAAATACGCTGGGCGGCTCCGGCTTCATCGATCACGTCGATTGCCTTGTCCGGCAACTGGCGGTCGTTGATGAAACGAGCCGACAATTCAGCCGCTGAAATCAAGGCGGAAACCGAATATTTCACCTTGTGATGTTCCTCGAAACGGGATTTCAGGCCACGCAATATCTGAACCGTCTGTTCAACAGTAGGCTCATTCACATCGATTTTCTGGAAACGGCGTGCCAGTGCATGATCCTTTTCGAAAACGCCACGGTATTCGGTAAAGGTCGTCGCGCCGATGCATTTGAGTTGTCCGCCCGACAAGGCCGGTTTCAACAGGTTGGATGCATCCAGCGTACCGCCTGAAGCCGAACCGGCTCCGATGATGGTATGGATTTCATCGATGAACAGAATCGAGTTCGGGTTGTCGCTCAACTGTTTCAGCACAGCTTTCAGACGCTGTTCGAAATCGCCCCGATATTTCGTACCGGCTAAAAGTGCGCCCATATCGAGTGCATAAACGACGGCGTCGTGCAAAACGTCCGGAACCGAATTCTGCGTGATTCGCCATG
>JAHYZB010000072.1 GCA_019424645.1 Oxalobacter formigenes | reverse complement strand
TGTTTGGTAAAAATCTGGATAACGCCACCTATCGCACCCGAACCATAAATTGACGATACATTTCCACGAACAACTTCGATATGTTCAATCTGATCGGTCTGGATATGTGAGAGTAATTCAGTGCTGCCTGCGCCAAGCGTATCCTGTACAGGAACGCCATCGAGCAAAACAAGAAGATGTCTGGATTCATTGCCTCTCATGAAAACTGAAGTGGCCGATCCGGCCCCTCCACTTCTAACAATCTCTATTCCTGCTTCACTTCTCAGCAATGACGGCAAATCAGCCAGTTTTTTATTCTGAATGGTTTCGGACGTAATCACCGTCGTACTGGGAATGGCATCCTTTTGCAGCTGTTCGACACGGGAAGCGGTCACAACAACCGGCTGAAGGGTTTTTTCTTCCGTATCAGTCACTTCCTGCGCCATGGCTGAAGTCGCAAAACAGGTAGCGAGCACTGAAACGAGTAAAAGGGGTTTGATCGCAGTCAAGCGATGTGATTTTGTTACAGGGGAATGCATTGTAAATTCCATTAACAGCTGAGCCGGCGTCCCCGCAGACTCAAACAAAACAACGCACCGACAGATACAAGGAAGAAAAACGAAGGCGTGAAAAACCGGAAATAACAGTCGAACGCATTCGCGGAACGTCCCCGTCCGCGGTACAACCTATCGCGCTTGGCCGGTATCCGGGCTACAGGTTTTTCAGGCACGGCCTGAAACTATCATCTACCTTCCCATGCTTTTGCACAGTGGTATTAGGGGACGACGCGTTCGTAAAAACACCTGCTTACCGTTGCGGGGGCAGCACACGTTGGCTTGAAAAGCTTCGTGTTTCCCGTTTAACCGCACATCAGAAAGATGTGCGAGCACCAAAACGTTACAAATTGTAAACGACAGGTCTGTTCAAATGCGAAAACTCGTCGTTTGCTGCTCTTCTTTTTTGGAATATGCACAAAAAAACAACGCCATACCTTTTACAGGAAAATGTTATGCCTCCTTATACTTCCTTCCTCCCTGTCAAAACTTCTTGTTCCTGACAAGGTAAAATACCCCTTGATCAAAGGAGTCAACGCATGTTTTTCAAGAATCTGAAAGGGAATTTCCGCAAACCGGCTGGTAGCCAGACACTGAAATGGCTTTTGGGCTGGCATGATGAACGCCGCCCGAAATCCCCTGCAACCGGTATTCCCATTCCTTTTGTCCAGAATGACGGTTCATCGCTTTACAAATCGACAGATGATACGCTGACATGGATCGGGCAGGCGTCTTTCCTGATACAGCTGGGCGGCAAAAACATGCTGATCGATCCTGTCCTCTCCCGTTCGCTGGGATGGATCAAACGCAACTCGCCTCCCGGGCTCGACTGGGCGGCACTACCGAAAAAAATCGATATCGTATTTATCACGCACAACCATCGTGACCATATGGATGCGCCAACCCTGAAAAAACTGGGGCCCGGTCCCGTCTATGTCGTGCCGAAAGGCCTTGGCATCTGGTTCCGTCAGAACGGCTTTCCAAAAGTGGTTGAAATGAGCTGGTGGCAACAGGAAGAAATCGAGGGAATCGATGTCACTTTTGTCCCTGCCGAACACTGGAGCCGACGCGGCTTTTCCGATATCAATACGAGCTGGTGGGGCGGATACGTCATTTCGAAAAATGGCTTGCGCGTCTATCATTCGGGCGATACCGGCTGGTTCGACGGTTTTGCACAGATCGCGGAACGTTTCCCGGATATCGACGTCGCCATGTTGCCGGCTGGAGCGTATGCTCCCCGCTGGTTCATGCGTGCCCAGCATATCGATCCTGAAGAAGCCGTCAGGGCTTTCAAAGCATTGGGAGCCAAACAATTCGTGGGCATGCACTGGGGAACCTTCAAGCTTTCTGATGAACCACTTGATGAGCCAATGCATGTATTGCCTCACATCTGGGAACAGGAAGAGCTGGAACGTCGGCGTCTGGAATCAGGCGTTCTCGGCAAGATACTCCGGCTAGACAAGATTGGCTAACGACATGATGACAAAATGAAAAAAGCCGGGGAAGTATCCCGGCTTTTTCATCTATTTTAACTATTCGTCATTCTGACGGGATACGTAACTTGTCGAAAAGCGCATGCCAGGCTGATGAAGTAATATCGAAACCTTCATTTCCTTCATTGACAAATTCCACGGAAAACGGTTTTTCTGCTTCCGTTAACGGTTCCCATTCTTCTTTCAGCTTCATCAATACATCGATATCGGCATCGGATGCATCGTCATCACGCTCTTTGCGTTCAACAAGGCGTTGCTTCATCGAATCCATATCCGCTGCAATCACGGCGATGGCAAATGGAACCGACCGGCTTTGTGCAAGCTTTCGGAAAAGCGTACGATTCCTTTCCTTCATAAAACTGGCATCGACGACAACCGTCATGCCAGCCTGCAAAAGTGTATCCGCTGTCTTCAGCAGATAATCATAAATCTCATATTTCGATTGTTCACTGTATCTGTCGTTCATTCCACTGAACAGACGCTTGCGTTCAATATCCGAATGCAAGCTGATTGCAGGAAGTTTTTCCGATCCAAGGTTGGCAAACACCGTTTTGCCCGATCCCGGCAAGCCCATTGTAATGACAAGCGCGGGTTGTCTTTTTTTCAGGAGATCACCTGACAGAATCATGTACCGCCTATAGGGAGCATCATCCGGAATAAGGTTCCTGTTTTCATCCGTTTCCTGCAATTCACGCATCAGATGCACTTTTGCCCTGACCGTGGCGTGACATGAGGCATAAAACCGCAAAAGGGCGATACCCTCATAATCGCCCGTCTGCTTCAGATAATGGTTCAACAAACGCCACGCAAATATTTTCTTGCCGAAATGAAGAAGATCCATAAAAGCGAACGCCACATCGCTGATGACATCCATCCAGCGGTATTGTGGGTCGAACTCGATTGAATCAAACGGCATCACCCGGCCATTGACAATGACCAGATTT
>JAHYZB010000071.1:1519-7012 GCA_019424645.1 Oxalobacter formigenes | reverse complement strand
AACACATCATGAAAGAAATGTCCCATTTCTTCTCTGTGTACAAGGCGCTGGAAGGCAAAAAAACCTTCATTGAATCCATCAAGGATCACACCGTCGCTGAAGAAGTCATCGCCAGCTGCATTGAAAAATACAAACAGAAATTCCCTGAATATTCCAAAGCCTGATATTCGGATACGTAATGAAAAAATGCCGGGATTGCCCGGCATTTTTTGTTGAACGATTTTGAATGGTTTTCAGATGTTTTCGGCGTTACCGGATTTTATACATGGTCTTTACCTGGTGATACGAACGTCTGCTGACAGGCGCGACATTGAAATGTATTCCCCTTCAGGAATGAGCAATTTTGTCCGTAATCCCTGAATCAGGAAAAAAACGCGAAGGTTTGCAATGAAAAAAAATGTCACCATGCTCTTGTGCCTGCTGTCGCTGTCAGCAATACAGGTGCAGGCCGCTTATGCCAAAGACAATGTCCTGTCTCGTGCTGAAGTCATCAAAAGCGTCGACTTTTTGCCGGCCCCTCCCGAAAACGACAGTGCCGATTTTGAACGGGACAAGGAAATTTACCGGCAGACACGGGCGGAGAAGGGCAGCAAGCGATGGCAACAGGCCACTTTCGACGCCGATACACACCTTGGCAAAAATGCCGGCGCATGGTTTGAAGAGGCCTTCGGCATGACGATCACCAAAAAAGAAACACCGGCGCTTTACCAACTCATGCTCGTTTATATCAGGGCGCAGCATCAGGCAACCCGGTCTGCCAAAAAACATTACATGCGCAAAAGGCCATACGTTTATGACAAAACGGAAAATCAGACATGTGCCCCATGGGACGAGGAAAGCCACCGGCATAACGGTTCCTACCCTTCCGGACACTCCACCATGGGCTGGGGAATGGCATTGATACTGGCTGAAATCGTGCCCGATAATCAGGCCGCCATACTGAAACGCGGCTATGAAATCGGTCAGTCCCGCGTGATCTGCGGCTTTCACTGGCAAAGCGATGTCGAGGCAGGCAGAATGGTCGGCGCAGCCGTAGTTGCGCAACTGCACGGTAATCGGGAATTCAGCAAGCAACTTGAAAAAGCGAAAAAGGAAATCGCGGGAATACGCGCAGGAAAACACTGAATCGCAAATTGAAGAGGGGTTCACCCGACACGGTCGGAAGCCATAAAAAACGATATAGAAGGGAAGAAGTGTTTCTCCCTTTGTAAACCGTCAAATCATTCTCACCGTTATCCATAATAAACTGTGGGATGCGGATATTGCGTTGCTGCTTCTGCCAGAAAAGGGAAATTACCCGGTTTTCGGGTTTCAAAATTAAAAAACAGGATTAAATACTATTTGTAATGTATTGTTTATAAATAATTATATTATTTATTCTAAAAAATAAAAACGGAATTCACTGACAAGGAAGCATATGCCTGACAAACCGGTTCTCGATCCCAAAACAGCAAAAATACTGCCGTGGGTGGTCGCGATAGCCTTTTTCATGCAGATGCTCGACAGCACGATTTTAAATACCGCGCTGCCCGCCATGGCGCGGGATCTGGACACCAACCCCTTGCGGATGCAAAGCGTCATCATCTCCTACATGCTGACTGTTGCACTCGTCATTCCGGCTTCCGGCTGGCTCGCCGACAAATTCGGCATCAAACAGATTTTCCTGTTTGCCATCGGGCTGTTCACATTGGGTTCGCTGTCATGCGCCTTGTCGCCCACACTGAACATCATCGTCCTGTGCCGGGTTCTTCAGGGTATCGGCGGTGCCTTGATGGTGCCCGTCGGGCGTCTGGTAGTCTTGCGCGCCTATCCGCGCGAACAGCTTGTTTCTGTCCTCAGCTTCATCACCATCCCGGGATTGGTCGGCCCGCTAATCGGCCCGACGCTGGGCGGTTTTCTCGTCCAGTATGCGTCATGGCACTGGATTTTCCTGATCAACATCCCGGTCGGGATCATCGGCATACTGGCGACCCTGAAATACATGCCATTGTTGACGCGGGGAGGGGACCTCCATCCGTTCGATACCGTCGGCTTCCTGCTCTTCGGCACCTTCATGCTCACCATCACGCTGGGACTGCAAGGCATAGGCGAACTGCATCTGGCCTACGCGCCAATGGTCCTCATGATGGTCTTCGGGCTGGTCTGTCTCGTCGGTTACGTCATGTATTCCAGATGGCATCCCATGCCGCTGTTTTCCCCCGACCTGTTCAAGGTCCGCAACTTCTCCGTCGGCATTTTGGGAAACCTGTTCGCACGGCTGGGCAATGGGGCGATGCCTTTTCTGACGCCTCTGCTCTTGCAGATCGGGATGGGCTATTCTCCGATGAAAGCCGGGATGACCATGATCCCCATGACCATTGGTGCCGTCATCGCCAAAAGCGCCGCCACACGGCTGGTCAACAAGTTCGGATACCGCATGATCCTGACCGTCAACACACTGCTTCTCGGGGCAATGATAGCGCTCTTTTCGACCATCTCGAAAGAAATGTCTTACTGGCTGATGCTCGTTATCTTCACCATTTTCGGCATCATCAACTCCACCCAGTTTACGGCCATGAACACGGTCACCCTGGTCGACCTGTCGGAAGAGCAGGCCAGCAGCGGAAACAGTCTTTTATCTGTCATCATGCAGCTTTCCATGAGTATGGGCGTCGCCATTGCCGCCGCCATCCTGTCCGAGTTCACCGATGGCATCCCACTGACATCGGCACACGACGTCATGACCGCTTTTGCCGGCACCTATCTCTGTCTCGGCTTTCTGGCGGCCATCTCGACCGTCATATTCATCCACATTACACCCGACAGCGGCAAACTGCCCCAAAAACAGGACAACAAATCCTTGCCTGTTGCCCCTGAAGACTGAAAAACCATAGTCGTCGTATCTGTTTCGGCAGTCTGGAGAAACCGGTACACCCCATCAACGGATTGTCTCTTGACGGCGAATCACTTGTATCCATAATGATGCAAATTTGTATCATTAACGCAAAATATTCTATATCCTAATATAGAATATACTGGATCTGCATAAAGGCTTCCAATCACGAATGGCATGTCATATTGATTGAAAGCAACATTGTGTTAAACTGGATTAATCGAGGGTGCTGGTCGGGCATAGGAAACATGGACAGAGTATTGGAAACACTGGTTTTACAGGACTACGAAGTGGTTTTCGAAGTCAATCCCGCTACCGACCGCTTCCGGAAAATCATTTCCAAACCGGATGCGCTTGTCCTGTTCCCGGATGAAGGCCAGATGTCACAGGCAAAGGACTTCATTGTCACAGACAGGATTTTTGAAGCCGACAGGAGCATTTTTCTCTCTGAAACACAGCTGGATCACGTTCTGGCGAAGATGAAGGGAGACGAGCCGCTTTCCATAAAATATCGCCGTTATTCCGATAAAAACGAGCTGCATTACCGGAGCATTTCCTTCATTCCCGGAAAAAACAGTGCCACATTCATCTGTGCCATTCGTGACGAGACGAATGAGGTACACAGGCAATACGAAAAAAATCTGGATTTGCGGCTGAAAAACGAAGGTATCCGCTTCATTGTCGAAAACATGTGTGAAAACTTCATGATCGTGAATGTGACCACACATGAATGCACCACCTTCACCAATAGCGAAGGCAATATTGCCTGCAAAAACCGGTATGAAAGCCAGATCAACTGGTTTGCAGACAATATCGTCATGCCGGAAAACAGGCAACGATACCTGGAGTATTTCGAACTGGATTCCCTGATGGAACGCATTGTCGAAGAGGGGGGCGTATCGAGCATTACCTTTCCGGTCACTTACAAGGGCGGACGCCGTGATTTTGCAGTGACATCCACCCTGATCGACGACCCGTCCGAACGCCAGAAAAAATCACGCTATCTTTTCCTGTGCGCACAGGACATCACATCGATCAGGGCAGCAGAAGAAAGAAACCGCGAATTGCTCGTTTCCAGCCAGTTCGATCCGTTGACGCATCTATTGAACCGTGCCACGACTGAAAAAAATATCCGTGAACACCTTTATGCCGCCAAAAACGATTCATGGAATACCTTCATGATCCTGGACATCGACCATTTCAAGAATGTCAATGACGAGTACGGTCACATGACGGGTGACGAGGTCCTGCGCCATATGGGTAATTGCATGCGGGAAGTTTTCCGTTCGGATGACATTCTCTGCCGCTGGGGCGGAGACGAGTTTGTTGTTTTCATTAAAGGTTTTGCCGATGAAAAAGTCTTGACGAACCGTCTGAACATTTTGCGCGATAAAATGAACATATTTTCAGACAAGGGTGCGACGTTGCCGATCAACCTGTCGATTGGCGGGGTATGTGCCCCGAACGGGACGACCCTGAATCTGCTTTACCAGAAGGCCGACGAGGCTTTGTACGATGTTAAAAACCATGGCAGAAATGGAATATCGCTTTTACGTCTTTCCTGACTTTCAAACGGGCATGTCTGACGGGATTTCGGGATAAGGACATGCAAAACATTCTTGAGGCGCTCGTCCTCCATGATTTCGAAGCCGTTTTTTCAATAGATATCGCTACGCGACGGTATCATTCCAGGGTCTTGCGTGCACAGGCCTTGCTGAATGTCCCGTCAGAAGGACTCTTTGATGAAGCGAACGAACGTTTTGCCGATGCGCAGATCATTGAAGCGGACAAGGATTATTTCCTGAAAGAAACCCGGTTTGAGAAGATACTGGCCGAAGTCGGCAAAAACGGAAAACATACCCTCAAGTACCGGCTTCGCAATCAAGAGAACCTGATTCAGTACCGAAGTCTTTCCTTCATCTATTCCGATGACAAAAAAGGCCTGATTGGCGCGGTAACCGACGAAACGGAAGATGTGCTGGAGCATATCGAGAAAACCCGCGATTTATGGCTGAAAGATGAATGCATCCACTTTGTCGTCCGGCACATGTGTGAAAACTTCATCATTGCGAACCCGGAAACGGACGAGGCGACCACCTTCGTCCACGACCATCGGCAAATGCAGCCGAAATCGTCCTGGAAAGAACAGATCCAGTGGTTTGCGGACAATATCGTCGTCCCTGAAGAGAGGGAAGACTACCTGTCTTATTTCGATCTCGGTGCACTCGTTGCCCGCATCAGGGAAAACGGCATCTGCAAGGTGCCCTGTACCGTCAATTATTCCGATGGCCGTCACGATTTCATGATTACCAATGCACTGATCAGGGACCCTGGAGTGGACGAGGAAAAATTCTTTGTCTTTTCCAGCGCGCAGGATATCACTTCCCTAAAACGTGCCAATGAAACAGGTGAGACCCTGCTCGCCAAAAGCCGGACAGACACACAGACCGGATTGTACAACCGTGCCACGACCGAAAAACTGATCCGTGAATCCCTGTATGGAGCCAAACCTGACGAATGGAACACATTTCTGTTGATCGACATCGATCATTTCAAAAGTTTCAACGATACTTACGGGCATATTCTCGGTGATGCCGTCCTGCGTTACATGGGAGACGCCA
>JAHYZB010000071.1:0-1482 GCA_019424645.1 Oxalobacter formigenes | reverse complement strand
TCATGCCGGTGGGGCGGCGATGAATTCGTCATTTTCATCCCCCGTTTCAGTGATGAACAATCCCTGAATGATCGGCTTGCAGCCCTGCAGGCTCGCATGAAAGAATTCAAAAATCAGGGTGACCCGATGCCGCTCACTCTTTCCATCGGCGGGGTTATCGCCAAAAACGAATCGACACTCAATATGCTGTTTGCCAAAGCGGATGAAGCGCTCTATATCGTCAAGGAAAGGGGCAGGGACGGTATCGTTTTGAACCGTATTGAACCTGTTCAGGAAACAGTCGACGCTTCGTAAGCGACTGGCCGGGAAATGGCCTGCCTGAAAAAATCATCCAGTTCGGTTTCAGGCAGGGGTTTTGAAAAATAATATCCCTGCATGGCCTCACAGCCAATTTTCGTCAGCGTCTTTACCTGTCCCGCCGTTTCAACACCTTCCACAATCAGCTCCAGCTGGAGGCCACGGGCGATTTCCACGACATTTTTGATCAAAAGTGCATAAACATCGGATTTTTCGGAACGGTCGACAAACGATTTGTCCAGCTTGATACTCGAAATCGGCAATGCGGCAATGTAATTCAGGCTTGAATAACCTGTCCCGAAGTCGTCCAGTGAAAAACAGACGCCCCGGTCGATGAACTGTTTCATGATCGCCATGATGAAATCGAACGACTGGATCATGATGCTTTCAGTCACTTCCATGACGATCAGGGAAGGGGCGACCCCGTAACGGTCGATAATTTCCATGAAACTGCCAAAAAAACCGTTTCTGGAAAACTGGACAGTCGATACATTGATATGGATACCGACCGGTGGCAAGTCTTTTTCCTGCCTGTCGGCCAGCTTCCGGCAGACATGCTCCAAAACGTAGAGTCCGAGATCGTGAATCAGGCCCTGTTCCTCGGCAATCGGAATGAATTCGTCCGGAGTGATCCAGCCAAGGTTTTCGTCGTACAGGCGCAAAAGCGCTTCCGCCTTGGTGTATGACCGTTCACCGAAAGAATAGATTGGCTGATAGAAAATCCGGAACGTTTCATCGTCAAGGGCCTTGCGCATCACTGAAGTCAGCATGGAACGGCGTTCCATCATCTGGCGGTCGTGATCGTCGAAAACCATTCGCTTGCCGTATTCGGATTTGGTATTGGATTTCAGTTTGTATTCGGCATGAATCAACAGCATTTCCGGCGTATTCGCGAAGCGGGGAAATTCGATGAATACGGAATCGACGGGAATGTGGGAATTCTTCACTTCATGGGGAAGCGATGTAAAAACGTCTCTCCAGACATTGTCCAGAATCGACCGGCCTGTTTCCGGCGAATCCGTGACAAAGGCAAATTTGCAGCCTCCGACACGATAGACCCTTCCATCGGGCACATGTCTTGAAAAACCTGCCGCAAAACTTTTCAGGATACCATCGCCCTGTTCGCGGCCGAAGAGCATATTGACGTTATTGAAATTCTTGATGCTCGCGAGACAAAGATGGGCG
>JAHYZB010000070.1:10357-12998 GCA_019424645.1 Oxalobacter formigenes | reverse complement strand
TTCCCCTTTTTCCCTTTTTTCCCCTGTTTTTCCTTCGGCGGTGTCATTGAACAGTTGACTTCCTTGCCCTCTTTTCCAAGATAGCCGGTTCCCCATGCATACATGGATTCCAGCACGGGCTGGATGCTTTTGCCGAACCCGGTCAGGGAATATTCCACTTTCGGAGGGACAACAGGAAAAACCTCACGATTGACCAGACCATCGGTTTCCAGTTCCCTCAGTTGCTGCGTCAGCATCTTTGGCGTGGCGCAAGGCACTTCTTTTCTGAGCTGCGAGAATCGGAGCGTACCGGAGGTCAGTTTCCATAAAATCAGCGATTTGTATTTGCCGCCGATGAGGCTGATCGTCGCTTCCACCGGACAATGCGTCTCGATTGACGTTTTGCATGAAGAGGATGTAGCGGCTGGATGGAGGTCTTTCATGACAGTTCGGTATCCTTTTGGGTACTATGTACCAAAAAAGTGCATTCTTGCAAACATAATATTAATAGCTACAATTATATCGACATTGACGATAATTTGAAAATACCTGTCCCAAAACACGAGGGCTACCATGCAAAAAGAACAATTCGACATTACCGGCATGACCTGCTCGGCCTGCTCTGCACGGGTCGATAAAGCCGTGGCTGCCGTTGACGGTGTAAAAAACGTCAGTGTCAACCTGCTGAAAAACACGATGAGTGTTTCTTACGACGATTCGGCTACGGACAGGGCCGACATTGAAAGGGCCGTCGTAAAAGCCGTCGAAAGCGCCGGGTATGGTGCCCTCCCGCGCAACCGCGCCAAATCCGCCGACGCGGCTAAAAACGGGCTTGCCGATACCGCGGCCCTTGAGCTGAAAGCCATCCAGACCCGGCTTTTCGTCTCGATCCTTTTCACCGTTCCGCTGTTTTACATTTCGATGGGCCATATGGCAGGGCTACCGATGCCCGCGATTTTCCTTGGTACGGAAAACGCACTCACTTTCGCCTTCACCCAGTTCCTGCTGACGATCCCGGTCATCTTCGTCAATTTCCATTTTTACCGGATCGGCTTCAAAACGCTCTTCTCGGGCGCACCGAACATGGATTCCCTGATCGCCATCGGCTCCGGGGCAGCCGCCGTTTCCGGTATTTACGCGATTTACAAAATCGGTTTCGCCCTCGGCCACGGCGACATGGCAATGGCGCATGACTTCGCCATGAACCTGTATTTCGAATCAGCCGCCGTCATCCTGACCCTGATCACGCTCGGTCGTTACTTCGAGGCTCGAGCCAAAGGCAAAACATCCGAAGCCATTTCGCGCCTGATGGAACTGGCACCCAAAACCGCCACCCTTTTGAAAAACGGCGTTGAAGAAACCGTCCCGGCCGATACCGTTTCCGTCGGCGATATCCTTGTCGTCAAGGCGGGAGAAAGCGTGCCGGTGGACGGTATCATCACGGAAGGACATGGTGTTATTGACGAATCGGCCCTGACCGGCGAAAGCGTCCCGGTCGAAAAACTCGCCGGCGACACCGTTTCCGGGGCAACGATCAACCAGTCCGGCCATTTCCTGATGCGTGCCACACAGGTCGGCGACGATACGACGCTTGCGCAAATCGTCAAACTGGTCGATGAAGCTACATCATCCAAAGCGCCGATTGCCCGGCTTGCCGACAAAATCAGCGGCATCTTCGTCCCGGTCGTGATTGCCATTGCCATCGCAGCCGCCCTCGTCTGGCTCCTGCTGGGCCACGGTACCGAATTCGCCCTGTCGATAGCCATCTCGGTGCTCGTCATCTCGTGCCCCTGCGCTCTGGGTCTGGCAACGCCGACCGCCATCATGGTCGGTACAGGCCGGGGAGCGGCAAACGGTATCCTGTTCAAATCCGCCGAGGCCATCGAAAAACTGCAAGGCATCGATACCGTCGTTCTCGACAAGACCGGCACGGTCACTGAAGGCAAACCGGTCGTGACCGACATTGTCCTTGCTTCCGGCATCACTGAAACAGAATTCCTGATCATTGCCGCATCGCTTGAAAAACTCTCGGAACACGCGCTCGGCCTGGCGATCGTGAAAGAAGCCGAACGGCAAGACCTCATCCTTGAAAAAGTCACCGGCTTCACCCAGACGCCAGGTCAGGGCATTTCAGGAAGCATCAACGACATTCCTTATTCCGCCGGTAACACCCGTCTGCTGGCTGCGCTGGAAATCACCCTTGACAGCCAATGGCAGGAAAGAGCCGAAACGCTCGCTGAAGACGGCAAGACCGTGCTTTATTTCGTCCGTGAAAAAACACTGCTTGGCATGATTGCCGTCGCTGATACCGTCAAGCCCTTTTCCCGTGCCGCCATTGAAAAACTTCAGGCAATGGGACTTGACGTCATCATGCTCACAGGAGATAACGCCAGAACTGCCGCCGCCATCCAGCGTCAGACCGGCATTGCCCATGTGCTGGCCGAAGTCCTTCCGCAAGACAAGGAACGGGAAATCCGGCAGCTTCAGGAAAAAGGCAAAAAAGTCGCGATGGTCGGCGATGGCATTAACGACGCGCCTGCACTTGCCCGCGCAGATGTCGGGATTGCCATCGGGGCCGGAACGGATATCGCCATCGAATCGGCCGATGTCGTCCTGATGAAAAGCGACCTCCGGGACGTGGCCACTGCCGTCCGGCTGAGCC
>JAHYZB010000070.1:0-10347 GCA_019424645.1 Oxalobacter formigenes | reverse complement strand
GGGCATTCCGGTTGCAGCGGGCGTGTTTTACGGCATGGCAGGCCTGACCTTAAACCCGATGATTGCGGCAGCGGCCATGAGTTTCTCCTCCGTTTCCGTCGTTTTGAACGCCCTTCGTTTGAGATTCTTCACGGTCAAAAAACCGGATTTGCCGGAAAATGCCTGCACAATCCCAAATGCGTTGCCACCCGTCCATACAGAAATGATCACTTCCAAACCTGAAAGGAAAAACACCATGAAAAAAATAATCCATATCGAAGGCATGAGCTGCGGCGGCTGCAAAGCTTCCGTTGAAAGAGTCCTGTCGGCCGTTCCCGGCGTTTCCGGTGTCTCCGTCGATCTGGCAGCCAAAACGGCAACCGTCAATACCGACAGCGCATCCGACAATGCCTTGAGCGCTGCTGTCACCGGAGCCGGTTTCACTGTCAAAAGCATCGATTGAGGCTTGTAAAATGAATCCATCCGTAAAAGCCCTGATCGTCATCGACGTCCAGAACGACTATTTCCCCGGGGGCAAGCTGCCCCTGTGGAATGCGGATGAAATACTGGCTCATATTGTCGATGCCATCACTTGTGCACAAAGTCAGGATATCCCTGTCGTACTGGTCCGGCACATTGCCGATCATGCAAAAGGAGCGGGATTTTTCATCGGTGGGACTGAAGGTGTCAATATTCATCCTTCCATTCTGAAAGCGGCACCTGACGCTCCCGTCGTCGTCAAGCACCATGCCGACGCTTTCAACGGCACGAACCTGAATGCCCTGCTGGATGAATGGGGCACCAACGAAATTCTTGTCTGCGGCATGCAAACCCAGAATTGCGTCGGCCTCACCGCCATCTCGAAACAGGCGACACGCTACAAGACGGCGATCCTGTCAGACTGCTGTACCGCCGAAACAAAAACGGTACATGCCATTGCGCTCGCCGGTTTTGGCGACATCGTTCCCGTCCGCGACAGTCATGACATTTTCGGGTAACTCCCCCGATCCCTGAAAAAAAGGGTTCCAGCCCCTTCTTTATCACGAAGGCATGTCTCCCTCTTTTTATCGGACACCCTTTTTTCTCCAACAGAAAACCGTCAAAAAAACTCTTTCATGTATAAAACTCAGTGTGAAAAATAATCAGAGTTCACATTCATGAGAAGATGGACATCCGCAATAAACGGTCGTGTCACCGGATATGAAAATCCTTCACTCTTTTCGATTCATCCAATGGCATATGTCTTTTGACGAACGAAACCGTTCTGTTCCAAAAAAGCAGGTTCCGGCTAATCGAAACGCAAAATCTTCCCGATACTGTCAAATTTCCGTTATCGAATTGTCAATTAACATGTCAATGACACTAAAAAAGTGTCATTGACACCCAAAAGCATAGAAATACAAACTGGCAGATTATCTTTCCGGCAAAAAAATGCGGCGACATATAACAAGCTGTTCCAGTACACCCTCCTGTGCGGACATTCATAGCTGCCGGTATTGTTCTGCCATGACGACTCTCTTTGCAGGACATTTGCTTTAACCGATGAATAACGAATGACCCGTTGAAATCAGAAACCATTGTTTTCAAAAGAAAAATACAGCAGGACAGAAAAGAGAAAAACGTTTATCGATGACAAATAAAAAAAGGAAAACTCTCCTTGCGGAGAGTTTTCCTGTCAAAAAAGAAGATTAGATCTGATGACTCAGTCTGCCCTTTCTGAATGCATAATCCGTGCCAACCCTGAAAATCATCATGTAAAAAAAAGAAAAATCTGCACTTTTTTTGAGTTGGCACAAAAAATGCAGAGTAACTCCCTGATCTTTGCTTTTTGCACAGAGCGGTACTGGCCGGCAGCCACTCATTCCATAAAGAATGGCGCCAGGCCAGAGAATTTTCTTTTTGTAAAGTTAGGATTTAGG
This sequence comes from Oxalobacter formigenes, assembly GCA_019424645.1. Lineage (GTDB taxonomy): Bacteria > Pseudomonadota > Gammaproteobacteria > Burkholderiales > Burkholderiaceae_D > Oxalobacter > Oxalobacter formigenes_D. The sequence continues at coordinate 8,449 of JAHYZB010000070.1, read as the reverse complement.
AGAGTAGATCTATGGCTACGCAAGAAAAGTACCCCAATCGGTGGGTACAGCTTGTTCTGGGTATTATTTGTATGGCAACCATCGCCAACTGCCAGTATGGTTGGACTTTGTTCGTTGCCCCGATTGAAGACAAATTCCACTGGGCACGTACAGCCATTCAGCTGTCGTTCACCATCTTCCTGTTCTTTGAAACATGGCTTGTGCCACTCGAAGGATGGGGCGTTGACAAATTCGGACCACGTCCGGTCATCATTTTCGGTGCCATTTTGAGCACAATAGGCTGGATTCTCTGTTCAAAGGCCGAAACACTGGGCATGCTGTATTTCGCGCAGGTTCTGACCGGTGCCGGTGCCGGTGCGGTTTACGGTACCTGTTCCGGTAACTCACTGAAATGGTTCCCGGACAAACGCGGTCTGGCCGCAGGGGCAACCGCGGCGGGTTTCGGTGCCGGTGCAGCCGTTACCGTCATTCCGGTCGCCAACATGATCAACACGGCAGGCTATGAACAGGCCTTTATGGTATTCGGCATCATCCAGGGCATTATCATTGCTTTCTGCGCACTGTTCATGCCACGCGCCAAGCTGCCTCCTGGAACAACAGCCATCCCTAAAGTCATTTCTTCCAAGAAGAACTTCACCCAGACCCAGATGATCAGACAACCGATTTTCTGGCTGATCTATGTCTGCTTCGTCGGTGTCGCATCTGGCGGTATCATGGCAACGGCCTCTTTCGGCCCTGTTTCCCGCGATTACGGTCTTGACAAGATCCCCGTCACTTTGCTCGGCTTCACCATGCCACTGTTGACCATGGCCATGTCCATCGACAACATCTGTAACGGTGCAACCCGTCCTCTCATGGGTTTCCTGTCCGACCGTTTCGGCCGTGAAAACCTGATGCTCATCGTGTTCGGTGGTGAAGCGGTCGCCCTGATGGGACTGGTGTTCTGGGGTCGTGAGCCGCTGGGCTTCATGTTCTTTGCCGCCATGACCTTTGCATGCTGGGGTGAAATCTTCTCGCTGTTCCCATCCATGTGTGCCGATACATTCGGCTCCAAGTTCGCGGCAGGTAATGCCGGTACGCTATACACGGCAAAAGGGACCTCGTCCCTGCTCGTTCCTCTGGCTGCCGGTCTGGCCAAGGGCGGCAACTGGAACCGTACCTTCATCCTGTCGGCCATCATCGCGGCAGTCTGTTCCATCCTGTCGTTCTTCGTCCTGAAACCATGGCGCCGGAAATTCATCGAAGCCAACAACAGGGAAGTTGAAGCACAGGAAGCTGCCGAAGCGGCCTCTTCGAAGTAAATTTTGCCCGAAGGACAGAAAAGCGTTACTGCTTTTCTGTCCTCACGAGCATTCCCGCAAAGCGGTAATACAGGGTATTACCGCTTTTTCATATCTGCCCAACATCCGTTTCTTCCCCGTGTCCCCGTCAAAACCCTCCCCCGGGTAACGCAGATATGCTAACATTGAAAAATTGTGCAAGAAAACGGTTTTATACTTCCCCGGGAAAGCGCTTTGACTTATCCCGGCCGAACGCACCGGATTATGGACTGCGACGCCTTTCGCCCCGCCCAGAATATATCCTTGTAGGTCATTGCAAACATTTAAAACATGACGGCAATCCATTGCAATCATGACGGTCTTTACAATGTTAAAGACTGTCACGACAATGATTTTTTTCATTTTCTGGTCAAATTGACTGACTCTGTCATAGCGGCCGGGAATGTCCTGTGCCTGGCAGAGGAAACGGCCAACAATCTGCACGCTTTTTTCGGACTGGACTACATCAGTCTCGAAATAGTCGAACCTTCCTCCTTCCGGCTGGATGCCCATTCATTCACGTTTGACGGGAACAACAGCTGTTCATACGAGACCAGAAGCAAATCCCTGCATGCCACCCTGCTGGGCAGCGCCTTGCGCAAACATGAAAAAATCCTGTTCAACCGTGACGCCATTGTCAGTCACTCCACCAAATACCCATACATCGCCGATCTTGCCCGCAAGGGACTCCAGGTACTGCTCTATCTGCCTCTGATATCGGCACGAAAGCTGGTGGGGACACTCGCCATCGGTACCTTCAGACTCCATCATTTCACGTCCGAAATCATGGGAATGTTCAACCGGGTCAGTGCCAGACTGGCTATCGGTCTTGATGTCCTGCTCGCTCACGAAAAAGCAGACGAACGGATACCGGTCTCCCCCAATGAAAGCATCATAAACGGACAGGATATCCACGACGACATCCACAAACACTCCGTTATCGGCCATAGCGTTGCCATTCAGTCGATCCTGCAGCAAATCGAAATCGTCGCATCCAGCAACGCCACCATCCTGCTGCAAGGTGAAACCGGAACCGGCAAGGGATTGATCGCTCAGACGATACACAATCTTTCCAGCCGTAAAAACCGTGACATGGTCAAAATGAACTGCACGGCAATCCCTTCCGAGCTGATGGAAAGCGAGCTGTTCGGTCACGAAAAAGGCACTTTCACCGGTGCATTGAACCGCCGGATCGGTCATTTCGAACAGGCAGACAAAAGCACGCTGTTCATGGATGAAATCGGCGATATGCCACTGGATCTGCAACCGAAACTCTTGAGTGTTTTGCAGGAACGTCAGATCAGGCGTCTGGGCGGCTCCGTTTCCATCCCGGTCGATGTCCGGTACATCGCCGCCACAAACTGCGACCTTGTGGAAAAAATCGAAGACAAGACATTCAGAAGCGACCTCTTTTACCGCCTGAATGTTTTTCCCATTACAGTCCCGCCTCTGCGCGAGAGGACAGAAGACATTCCACTGCTGTCCAGGTATTTCATCCGAAAATACGCAAAAGAGATGAACCGGAACATTACCGGCATTCCGTCCGACACTCTGGCGCTGATGACCCGCTTGCCCTGGCCGGGCAACATACGCGAACTCGAAAACGTGATGGAACGGGCCGTTATTTTAACGGGCGGCGATACACTCAATCTGACGCCCGAGACGCTGCTGAGTTATACCACCCAGAACAGCCCCCTCTCAGTCCAGTCCCCCGTCAAGGTGGATATCCCGGATTCTCCCATCCCGCAAACAGACGAAAACACAATTATCTGTGCACTGGAGGAAACGGAAGGCAAAATCGGTGGCAAAACAGGTGCCGCAGCCAGACTGGGACTGAAACGGACAACCCTTCTCGCCAGAATCAGGCGATTCGGAATCAATGTCGACAACTTCCGCAAAAAACAGGACTGAGCATCGGTCATACAGTGATGTAGACCCTGTCGGGACAGCCACGACAGCCTGATTTCCTTTTTCCCGGAGCGTCTCCCCTCTTCCGGCAACTTTCCATTTTTAGGAAAAACATTCATTTCCGTCATTTTTTCTTTATGATGACGGAGCATCGACCTGTTCGCTGCCCTTTCCTTTATACTGGCAAAAATTGCCTTGCAGAAAACAAGTAAACACGAGGAAAACGTATGAGCCGCACTATTTGCGTCACTGACGATACTCCGCTGGAAAAAGACTTCGATTCACGCACCGCACTGGCTGAAGCGTCGCGCTGCCTTCTCTGCCATGATGCCCCTTGCAGCGAAGCCTGCCCCGCCGGAACCGATCCCGCCCGGTTCATCCGTTCACTGCGTTTCAAAAACATCTGGGGAGCGGCCGAAACGATTCGCGAAAACAATCCCCTCGGAGGAAGTTGCGCGCTCATCTGTCCCGTCAATGAACTCTGTGAAAGCGCCTGTGTCAGAGCCGGACTCGACAGGCCGGTCCAAATCGCAAAACTCCAGCGATTCGTGACCGGCAGGGAACGGGCAATGGATATGCAAATCCTGAAGACCGGCCCGTCCAACGGCAAAAAAGTCGCCTGTATCGGAGCAGGCCCTGCCTCGCTGGCCTGCGCCAGCGTTCTCGCCCGCGAAGGCTGTCACCTCACGATTTTCGAACAGTCGTCCCAGCCCGGTGGCATGCTCGCCCTTGGCATTCCGCGCTTTCGGCTGCCACAGGAAACCATCGATTTCGATATTGCCCAAATTGAAAAACTGGGTGTTGAATTCCGCTACAACATCACCGTTTCCGCAAGCGATCTCGAAACACTGACAAAACAGTTCGACGCCGTCTTCATCGGTGCCGGACTCTGGAAACCCAAAACGCTGGACCTTCCCGGCAAGAATCTCGACGGTGTCATTCATGCACTCGATTACCTGCAAAACGCCCGCCGGTATGAACCCTCCGAAAAAGGAAACCGGATTGTCGTCATCGGCGACGGTGACGTCGCGATGGATTGCGCCACGACAGCGCAATCGCTGGGTGCCGAGTCCGTCAAACTCGTTTTCTGCCGTCCGATTGCCGAAGCATCCGCCAATATCACCGAAACCCTGCTGGCCGTCAGTATGGGCATTCCTGTCGTGACTGAATTCTTCCCGCAAAAAATCAATGGCAAAAACGGCCGTGTCACCGATATCAGCTTCACCGGAGCCGACAGGCAATCGGTCATGAACCTGCAAATCGACAAGCTTATCCTTGCCGTCGGTCAGGAAAGAAGCGAGGAACTCTCAGATGTCGTCAAACAGAAAGGACTTTTCTCCGGCGGCGACTGGGTCAATGGCGGCAAGACAGTCGTGGCAGCCATTGCCGAAGGCAAGAAAGCGGCCGTATCCATTATCAACTACCTGGATCTGAGAGCTTAATTCATCAGGAGAAACACATGGCACTGAAAAAAGACCTCTCCATCGACTTTATGGGCGTTCACTGCGAAAACCCGTTTTTCCTGTCGTCTTCCCCCGTCGATTCCGATTATGAAATGGTCGCCAAAGCCTTCGAGACCGGCTGGGGCGGTGTGGCATACAAAACGGTCGGCATCTTCCTGCCGGATGAATGCTCTCCCCGCTTCGACATCAGCGGCAATCCCGGCGGCGCATGGAACGGCTTCAAGAACATGGAAATGATTTCCGACAAACCACTGGAAGTGAACCTGAAAAACATGGAACGCCTGAAACGCGACTACCCGCACAAGGTCATGATCGCGTCCATCATGGGGAGCACCGATGACGAATGGCGAACCCTTGCGCAAAAAGTGACCGACATCGGCGCCGACATTATCGAATGCAACTTTTCCTGCCCGCAAATGACCTCCTCGACAATGGGTTCCGACGTCGGCCAGAGCCCCGAACTCGTTGCACAATATACCGAAGCCGTCTGCCGTGCGACGCGCCTACCGGTACTCGCCAAAATGACACCCAATATCGGCCACATGGAAATCCCGGCCATTGCCGCCATCAGGGCCGGTGCAAAGGGAATCGCAGCCATCAATACCGTCAAGGCCATTACGAACCTCGACCTTGAATGCCTCTCTCCCATGCCGGTCGTCAACGGCAAGTCCTCGATCTCGGGCTATTCCGGGCCGGCCATCAAGCCAATCGCCCTGCGCTTCATCGCCCAGATGAAACAGCATCCGGAACTGAAAAACGTTCCCATCTCCGGCATAGGCGGCATCGTCACCTGGCAGGACGTACTGGAATTTCTGCTCGTCGGTTCAGGCACCATTCAGGTCACGACTGCCGTCATGGAATACGGCTACCGGATCGTCGAGGACATGGCCAGCGGCCTGTCGCATTTCATGGAAGAAAAAGGCATTGAAAAACTGTCCGACCTCGTCGGCAAGGCATTGCCCAACATCGTCCCTGCTGACGATCTCGACCGCGACTTCATGGTCATTCCCGGCATCGACCAGACAAAATGCATCGGCTGCGGCCGCTGTTATATCTCATGCTTCGACGGCGGCCATCAGGCCATCGACTGGGACGACTATACCCGCACCCCGACGATCAACGACCGTTGCGTCGGTTGCCACTTGTGCCTGAACGTCTGTCCGGTCGAAAACTGCATCCTCCCCGAAAAATCCACATTCAAACCGGGCCGGACACCTTATCCGGTCACGATCAAACGGTTTTACGGTTAGACCGGATCACATGTTTCGTCTGACGATGGGAAAATCCTCCGGGTAGCCTTCATACCTGATAAAAAAGGGATGCGTTGGCATCCCTTTTTGTCTTTATCTTTACCTCTTTCCGTGACGGTTCTCAGAAACTGTGCCGGACACCTATATTAAGCGCCCCTCCCTCTCTCGACCCGTTTTCTCCCTGTGACCCGAAACCTCGCTGATACCGGATGTCCCCGAACACCGACGTCGATTTCGATACCCATCCCTGGATTCCCAAACCGATTTCTCCCCATGTCCTTCCATACCGCTCGCTCACTCTCGTGTAGTTACCGTCTCCATTTCCTATTTTCACTCCATCCGGGTTCAGAAAGTCGTAGTACATATTCAGCAGCGCATAGAATTGACCTTTCTCTTTTTCTTTCTCCACCAACGGTCTCGACATCCTTAATCCCAGCCTTCCCCTCAGACTGTCCGCTCCGTATCCGTCCACTTCCGATACGGCATCCGTGAAGCTTTTGTATTTCGTGTACTGGTAGCTCAACTGACCCTGTCCTTCCAGTAACCAGTTGCTGTCATTTTTCCACAGCGGGTATCCTCCTTCTGCCGACAATCCCACTCTCCATCCTGTCTGTTTTACGGCATCTCCTGTCTTGTCCCAGTTCTTTGTCGCGTATTTGTTTTTCACCCACGCCAATTGGCCCACTACGTCTACGTATGCTCCGTTTTGCCAGGTCTTTGTCAGGTATCCTCCCAGGGCCCAGTTGTCCGATTTCAGGTTCCCGGTATCACGGTTCAGGTCTGCCTGCGGTCTCATCCGGTCTTCGAGATCCGCATCTCCTCTTGCGTAATCAAACGAGATGGCTGCCCTTACATTGCCTCCATCTCCTGTCTGTCTTGCCATTATTTCCTGACCTATCTGAAGCCCGTATATGTCCGCGTCGTATCCAAACCGGGTCTTGCCGTCTTCGTCCAGACGACTGTAGTAGGTTCTTGCCCAGCTCTGTTTCTCCAGCGGCAGGCTCCTGTGTTCTCCCACTCTCTGGTGCAGGCTTGCCAGTTGCAGCTGCCCCATTTCGGTGTTGATTCTCTGCCCCGATATATAGTTCGATACTCCCGGACGGTAGATGTCGGCGCTCACGCATGAATTGTCCAGCCGGCAATCGAAACGGCTCACCAGATACCAGTTCTCATCCGACGCTGCCGCTCCTCCTTTTTGCAGGGCATATTCATATGCTCCGGCCTGCACACTCGATCCCAGCGCAAAGGTTCCTTGTGATGTCCCTCCTACTTCGACAACCTGAATGCCCTGACTGGTCTGCTCTCCTGTCCCATTGACATTCGTCACGATCAACCGGGTCGTCCCATTCGCATTTCCACCTACCTGCAATTTGTCTGTGACCGAATTGTCTCCTCCCAATACAGTATTCAAGCTGACTACCCCGCCGTTTCCTGTGTAGTCACCGGTGACGGAGAGGAGGTTTCCGGCCGTACCGGCAGCGCCAATGGTGACGACTCCGGCATTGTCAAGGCTGGCCACGGTCTGGGCCAGTCCGTTTGCGTCAAGGGTACCTCCGCTTCCCACGGTGACGGCCGAGGCGCTGCTGAATGCGTTTTCCACGCCTGCACGCAGGGTTCCTCCTGATACGGTGGTCGCACCGCTGTAGGTATTCGCTCCACTCAATACGGTCGTCCCCGACAGCTGGTTGACGACACCATTCCCGCTTATTTTCGCCGCAAAAGCGTAATCGGTGTCCGTGTGGTTGAAGACCAATGCTCCCCGGTTTCCCAATGACACTGTCGGCGTATCCAGTACGCCAGCCGCTACGGCGGTTTCTCCTTGTGCTGCACCGATATTGATGGTAGCGATTCCGTTACCTGACCCTGCCTGTACTCCCGAAGCTTCTACTGTTCCTTCATTGCTGACGGTCAGTGTCGCATTTCCGGCATTGCCAACAGTCAGATTACCCGTATTGGTCCAGTTCGAACCGGCTCCATCCACTGTCACCGTACCGGTGCTGCCGGAACTCAGGCCTATAAAACCGGTGACATTGGAAACCAGTGCGCCATTGCGGATCGACAGTTCTCCGTTACCGGAAAAGCCAACGATGAAAGTACTGTTATGCGTCAGGCCCGAACCGGCTCCATCCACCGTCATCTTGCCCGTGCTGCCAGCGGCATTCCCTATAGTAGTGGCGTACTGTACACTGCTGGAGTAAGAAACATTGCCGCCATTACTGATCACCAGCTCTCCATCTCCGCTATTGCCAACAATCAGACTGCCGCCATACGTCCAGCTCGAGCCTGCCCCGTCGACTGTTACCTTGCCGGTGCTGTCCGAATTATTGCCTATCAAACCATCGGTATTGGAAACCTTGCCGCCATTACGGACAGTCAGTTCACCCGTACCATTGTTGCCGACATTCAACAGGCCTGAATTCGTCCAGGTCGAGCCACCCCCATCTACTGTCACCGTGCCGCTACTGCCTGACATCTCGCCTATAAGGCCTTGGCTATTGGAAACCGCGCC
>JAHYZB010000007.1 GCA_019424645.1 Oxalobacter formigenes | reverse complement strand
CTCACATTCAGGATGAACCACAGAACCGTACCCGGTTTGCCATTATCGGTCACAAGGAAACCGAATCGAGTGGCAAAGACCAGACCTCACTTGTTTTGTCTGTGCAAAATAAAGCCGGAGCAGTCTACAAAATGCTTGCCCCACTCGAGAAATTCGGGGTTTCGATGACAAGATTCGAATCGAGACCGGCCAGGACAGGAAGTTGGGAATATTACTTCTTTGTGGATATTGAAGGCCACGTCAAGGAAGAAAAAATCCGGCTTGCACTGGCTGAGTTGAAAGACAGTGTTGCCTATTTCAAGGTTCTCGGCTCCTATCCTATTTAATTGGTTCCTTTGTTTATTTAACTGGAAATATCATGTCAGATCAGTTCGCACCGGAATATATTCGTGCCATTGCCCCATATCAGGCAGGCAAACCCATTTCTGAAGTCGCCCGTGAATTCGGACTCGACGAAAACAGGATCATTAAACTCGCGTCCAACGAAAATCCGCTGGGTATGCCGGAATCCGCAAAAAAAGCGATTGCCAATGAAGTGGCAGAGACAGGCCGTTATCCGGATGCCAATGGTTTTGCGCTGAAAAAAGTCATCGGAGAACGTTACGCTATCGAACCGGAATGGATTACGCTGGGTAATGGCAGTAACGACATTATCGAGCTGGCGGCCAGAACGTTCGTTCAGCAAGGTCAATCCATCGTTTTTTCGGAATATTCTTTCCTCGTTTATGCACTGGTTGCCAAAGCGATTGGAGCGACAGGCATTCAGGTTCCTTCGAAAAATTACGGACATGATCTCGATGGTATGCTTAAAGCGATCACGGCCGATACCCGCCTGCTTTTCCTTGCCAATCCGAACAATCCCACAGGCACTTTCCTGCAACCGGCCGATATCGAGGCATTTCTGGACAAGGTGCCATCCAGTGTCGTGGTGGTTATTGATGAAGCTTATAACGAATATCTGGATTCATCGATCCAGTACGACTCGACCGACTGGGTCAAAAAATATCCCAACCTGCTGGTTTCCCGTACATTTTCGAAAGCCTACGGCCTGGCTGGCTTGCGTGTCGGATTCGGTCTGGCTCATCCGGAATTGACCGGACTGTTGAATCGGGTCAGACAGCCGTTTAACGTGAATGCGCTGGCGCAGGCTGCAGCAATTGCCGCGTTGAACGATCAGGAATTTTTAACGAAGAGTGCCAAAATCAATGCGGACGGATATCGTTTCCTGACACAATCTTTTGACGAAATGGGACTGGAATACGTTCCTTCTTATGGCAATTTCGTGCTGGTCAAGGTCGGTAACGACGATGGGGCGGGTTCCCGCGTCAATCTGGAACTGTTGAAAAAAGGCATCATTGTCCGACCGGTAAATGCATATGGATTGCCGAAATGGCTTCGTATTTCGATTGGGCTGCCTGAAGAAAATCAGGTGTTTATTTCTGCACTCAAAGAAGTATTGGCGTAATACGTGACTCCATTCAAGAAAATTGTTATTTGCGGTGTCGGGCTGATTGGCGGTTCGTTTGCACTCGCATTGAAAAAATCGGGATTCAAGGGACAGATACTCGGTCTTGAGAGAAGTCCTGACATTCTGGAGCGGGCGCATGCCTTGGGCATTGTTGATGAAGTTGGCTTGTCTCTGGAAGAAACGCTCAGGGATGCCGATCTGATTGTGTTATCGGTACCTGTTGCACAGACAGGCAATGTTCTGAAAATGATTTTGCCCTACTGGCACGCAAATTTGATTGTTTCCGATACGGGCAGTACAAAAACCGATGTCGTTGCCATGGCTCGTGACGTTCTGCGTGAAAAAATCGCCCAATTTATACCTGCGCATCCCATAGCCGGCACTGAAATGAATGGCCCTGAGGCGGCTGTTGACGATTTGTTCGTCGGAAAGAAAGCGGTTATTGCCGCGTTGCCCGAAAACAGACGGGGCGATGTGGAAAGAATTGCCGACGTCTGGGAACGATGTGGTGCCATCATTCATCACCTGACCCCGGAAAATCACGACACTGTCTTTGCAACGGTCAGTCATATGCCACATTTGCTGGCTTATGGCCTTGTGGATTATGTGGCCGATCATCCCAAATCAGACCTTTTCTTCCAGTATGCCGCCAGCGGTTTCAGGGACTTTACCCGAATTGCGGGCTCATCACCGGAAATGTGGCGAGACATAACGCTGGCCAATCGTACACAACTGCTTGTTGAACTGAATGCATATCTGAAAGAAATCAAGCTCATTCGTGATCTTGTTGACCAGGCGGATGGCGATGGACTGCAAAAAATATACGCAAATGCGCAGGAAGCGAGGATGAACTGGCTGAATGCGATTGAAAATCCTGAAAAAAAGAAAATGAACTGATGGCAGACTTTCCGAAATATCTTGATCTTACTCCGGTCAAACATGTCAGTGGGACGGTACGTTTGCCAGGCTCTAAAAGCATTTCCAACAGGACATTGCTCCTGTCGGCTTTGGCAGAAGGTAAAACGCTCATCAAAGACCTGCTTTTTTCGGACGACACGCAAGTCATGCTGGACGCCTTGAAATCTTTGGGTATTCAATGGGACGAAACCGGCGTTGCGAATGAATATGAAGTAAACGGGGCAAATGGCCGTTTGCCACGACAGGAAGCGGATTTGTTTCTGGGAAATGCGGGAACGGCTATCCGGCCATTGACCGCAGCACTTGCAGCGCTTGGCGGAGGTAATTTTCTGCTGCATGGCGTCAAACGCATGCACGAGCGTCCGATAGGCGATCTGGTTGATGCTTTAAATGATGCGGGCGCGGAAATCGAATATACGGAAAATCAGGGATATCCTCCGATTCGTATTCATGCGGGCAATATCGACAGGCATAACTTGCATGTCAGAGGTAATGTATCCAGCCAGTTCCTGACGGCGCTTTTGATGGCGGCACCTTTAATGGCGCGTTCACACGATGTCACCATTCATGTTGTCGGTGAGCTCATTTCCAGGCCCTATATAGAAATAACCCTGAATCTCATGCGCAGCTTTGGGGTCGAAATTGAACAGGATGGCTGGAAGTCATTTACCTTGCGCAAGGGACAGACTTATCGCAGTCCGGGTGTCGTTCATGTTGAGGGTGATGCTTCTTCTGCATCCTATTTCCTTGCTGCAGCAGCTATTGCCGGTGGCCCTGTTCGGGTTGAAGGTGTTGGAAAGCAGAGTATTCAGGGCGATATCCGGTTTGCCGACATTCTCGAAAAGATGGGGGCAAGTGTCATATACGGAGAAAATTTCATTGAAGTCTCTTCAGGAGGTTCTTTAAAAGCAATTGATGCAGACTTCAATTTGATTCCGGATGCAGCCATGACAGTCGCTATATTAGCCTTGTACGCAAATGGAACGAGCGTCTTGCGCAATATTGGAAGCTGGCGGGTAAAAGAAACCGACCGTATTGCAGCAATGGAGACAGAACTCAGAAAACTGGGTGCTATTGTCGAGTCAGGAAATGACTGGCTGAAGATCACGCCACCGGATCATTTTAACGATGCCGTTATCGATACTTATGATGATCATCGCATGGCAATGTGTTTTTCTCTTGCATCCCTTTGTAGTCCTGAAAAAAAGGGGGCAAACATCAGAATTAATGATCCACAGTGTGTTGCCAAGACATTTCCCGAGTATTTTCAGGCATTTAAGAAAATTTCAGAATAGGGTGGCAGCCGCATTCCATTTTAAAAACCCCCTTTTTCGGTATCTGATTGAACATTGATATGAATCAAAAACACAACAAATGCGAAATTACCTGAAAAAGACTTGACGAGGCGTAAGCGTAAGCCCATAATCTCATTTCTCCACTGCACTGAAGCAGAGATGCGAAGGAAAAAGT
>JAHYZB010000069.1:460-11939 GCA_019424645.1 Oxalobacter formigenes | reverse complement strand
TAATCCAGATTGCCCACCATCCTGTCCGTCTCCTCCACGGCTTTCAGACCGGAGACCGGTTTCCCGTTGCCGCTTGCTGCCCGGATAAACCATGACGAGGGTTGATTGTCGAGGCTGTATTGTCCCTCGACCGTTTTTCCGGCCACTTCATGGTTTGCGCCCTGAAACAGGCGGGTGGAGGCTGCATTGGCTGAATCGTGTTCGTTTTGCACGGTGGAAGAAACAGCCTGATGGTTCCCTGCCTGAAAGAGTCGGGTTGAGGGGGCATTGTCCGGGTTGGCTATCGCTTCTCTGGTATCTGCAACGGCTTTCATGCCGGTACCCAATTGGCGGCTGAATGTGTTTGTCCGTCCTGCCTGAGGGACATTTTGTGCCGTCCGGTTTGGGGCACCGGTATAATCCGGTATGGTGAAATCGTTCCCGGCGTTGTTGAGGTTTTCCCCGTACTCGTCTCCGTAATTACCTGTCAAACCCCTGTTCTTCTTCCTGCCGTAATAATCGTATTCTTCTGCCAATTGACCTCCGTATAAATGTTAAATGGCTTAACTATCTTGTATCACGGCTTTTCGCATGCTCCGGACATTTGTGGCACATTTATGGAGTTTCAGGCTGTTTATGGTCTGTTTTTGGGTAATTTATAGCTTTGTTTGTTGGGATGGGGCAACTCTTTGTTTGATGTATCCCGCAGTCGGGTTTGAAAAATCAGGAATTCATTCTGTTTTCAATTGTGATTGTCATTCCAGCCAGTCGCGGTCGTTCGGGCTGAAGCCTTTTGTAGCCGGTTTGACCGGTTCGGTTTGGACGGGTCTGGACGCTTCCGTTCTCGGAAGGGGAGTGACAGGCTGTGCCTTTTTGCGTTTTTTCTCGGCGGCATCGGCTTTCTGTTTCCAGCTTGCCGCCAGTTTCCCGTTGGCTTTTTGCCCCAGTTTTCCGTAGGTATAGACGTCAGCCAGATAGGCCATGGCGGCAGGATGGCCTGCCGCAGCACTTTTTCTGAACCATTGCAGGGCAAGGGCATCGGTTTTGCTGCGCTTGTCCCGGGTCAGGGCATCGGGATGCTGGACGTAAAGGGTCGCCAGATTGTACTGGGCGTGGGCGTTGCCGAGCCGGGCGGCTTTCTGGAAGTATTCCCCGGCTTTTGTTCTATCCATCGGGACACCCATGCCGTCGAGACAGGCCATGCCGAGGTTGTTTAAGGCTTTCGGGTGGTCTTTGGCGGCGGCTTTTTCGAACCATTGGGCTGCCCTGGTGTAGTCCTGAACGGTGCCGTGGCCAAGGCTGTAGAGCTGGCCGAGGTTGAACTGGGCTTGACTGTTTCCCTGTTTCGCAGCCGCCTCATACCATTTTTTGGCGGTGGTATAGTCGCGCAGGACGCCGATGCCGTTGTCGTAAAGGTAACCCAGATTATTCTGGGCGGGAGCGAAGCCTTTTTCGGCGGCTTTGGTATACCAGCTGATGGCGAAGGCGTCGTCCTGCTGGACACCAAGCCCGTTTTCAAAGAGAAAGGCAAGAGCCGTCTGTGCCATGACGTCGCCTTTTTCTGCTGCCGGGTAGAACCAGCGGGCGGCTTCGGTATAGTCGCGTCGGACCCCGATGCCTTCGCTGTACAGGCGGCCAAGCCTGACTTGTGCGCCAGAGTGGCCGCCTTCGGCGGCTTTCCGATACCAGTTCAGTGCCTGTTGCAGACTGGTTCGGGTACCAATGCCTTTTTCGTAAAGAGTGCCGAGTTTGTACTGTGCGTTCGGTACGTTCTGTTCAGCGGCTTTTTTGTACCAGTTGAAGGCTTCCCTGTCGTTTTTTCGGGTTCCAAGGCCTTTTTCAAACATGTAAGCAACGTATAGCTGCGCCATCGCATTATTCTGTTTTGCCGCTTTCAGGTACCACGCGAGGGCTTTTTCCTGATTGACGTCAACGCCCAGTCCCATTGAAAACATGTTGCCGAGCGCGCTCTGGACAAGCGGGTCTTTCCGGGCTTCGGGAGCATTGAGAAAGGGAAGGGCTTCGATGTATTTTTTCTGCTGGTAGAGCCTGATGCCTTCGGTTTTTGCGTCGGGTGCGGTTTGCCCCGCTGCCGGATTCGACAGGATCGCCATGAGAGAGAAAAGCAGGGCGGGCGCTGCCCGCTTGCAGATGGAAATAAAACCGGTGTTCATGAAAATGGGATAGCCGCTGTTTGGATGGACATTGTTTCATTCATTATGACAGGCCGGCCGCTTCGGGAAAAGCGGGACGGGAAGGCTTTTACAAAATAATGGAGGCTAAAGCACGGCCAAGCCGGAAGGCATCAGTTTTTGCTCCTGATTTTTTCCTGAAGGATTTTCACTTTTTCCCCACCGCTTTGCACCGATTGCTGAAGCCAGGACTGGATTCTGCCTGTATCGAAATTCCCCGTTTGGCTGGCGAAAAGGGTAGAAAAACGTTCTCTGGCTTCCGTCATTCCCTGTTCCGCCGCTTTTTGCATCCATTCACTGGCCATGCCGAGGTTTTGTGTCGTCCCTTTTCCGGACAGGTAAAGATTGGCAAGGCTGTACTGGGCTTCACCAATACCCTGTTGCGCCGCTTTCTCATACCAGTTTTTGGCCTGGGCTGCATTCTTTTCGATGCCCAGCCCATGCTCCGTCATCGCTCCCAGATTATATTGGGCTTCGCCCAGTCCCTGTCGGGCCGCTTTTTCAAACCAGACACACGCCTGCCGGTAATCCTGCGGAACGCCTTCTCCCCTGAAGAACATGAGCCCAATATTGAACCGGGCAGCCGCATCGCCCTTGTCGGCTTTGGCAAATTCACGGGCGATCTCAGTGTCAAGGGCATGTTTATCGGGAGTCGCTTTCGGTTTGCAGGCACAAAGTGAAAAGAGACAGGCGAAGAGGGCAAAGGCAAAACAGGCCACTTTGCCCGGAGGGAGCCTTTGGGGGAGTGACTTGTCCGTGAGAAACTGGGTAGTCATGTCGAAGATAGAAAAATGTTTTATTGTTCGCCTGTCGCCATCCATTTTTTCATGATGTCGCCCAGGTGCTTGATGTTGAGCGGTTTCGGGATATGATCGTTCATGCCGGACGCTTTGGCAAGCCGGATATCATCCGGGAAGGTGTTGGCGGACATGGAGATGATCGGAACGGTTTTCGCATCGTCCCTGTCGAGCTTGCGGATGGCCTCTGTCGCTTCGTGACCGTTCATGACAGGCATCTGCACATCCATGAAGATCAGGTCGAAATGGTTTTCAGGGAATTTCCGGAATTTTTCGATGGCGGCTTGCCCGTTTTCCACAGACTCGACTGAAGCGCCGGTCATGGCGATCAGTTCGGTGGCAATTTCCTGATTCAGTTCATTATCCTCGACCAGCAGGATTTTTCGCCCTTCGAAGCGGGGCATCTCCATTCCTGTTTTCCGGACGGGTTCCCGGTTTTCGGTTTCATTTACCAGAACTGCGTAAATGACATTGACGAGATACGATTTGAAAACCGGTTTTGGAAGGCAGGCATTGACGCCCGTTTTTTTGGCCAGCGCATCGATTGCCGTCCAGTCGTCAGTCGAGACGATAATGGCTGGCCAGTTTTCAGGCGTTTCCCTGCAAATGGCATCCGGCAGGAGGATGCCATTTTTGCCGGCCATTTTCCAGTCGAGAATAATGGCGTCGAAGGGATTTCCGGTTTTATCGGCTGACCGGATTTTGTCGAGTGCTTCCGTTACGGAAAATGCACAGTCGCTTTTCATGCCGAGTTCATGAACCAGACGGCAGAGCTTATCCACGTTTTCTTTTTCACTGTCGGCGACAAGGATTGAAAATCGCGCAAGGGCGGGATTGACGTCGTCCCCGGTTTTCTGATGTTTCAGGTAAAGCGTGACGGTGAAGCGGGAGCCTTTGCCGATCTGGCTGTCGACGTCAATGGAACCGTTCATCATTTTGACGATGTTCAGGGCGATGGACATTCCCAGCCCGGTTCCCTGAATGTGATTGATCCGGGAATCTTCAGCCCGTTCAAAAGGCTCGAATATCTTTTTCTGGAATTCCGGGGTGATTCCGATGCCGTTGTCTTCGAAGATGAACTGGTAGCAGCCGATTCCGGGTATGCCGGATTCCTTTTCAAGCATTGAAAACGATATCTGTCCTCCCTCCGGCGTGTACTTGATGGCGTTGGTCATGATATTGACGAACACTTCCGAAATGCGCTGCCGGTCTCCGGTTACCGCGTCATTGCGGACGTTTGCCATGTCTATCTTCAGGGCATGTTTTTTCCGGTTCAGGTCGGGATGGATCATGACCAGCATGTTCCGGATCACCTCGGGCAGGCTGAACGGGTCATCTGTAAGGACGAGCTTGCCGCTATCGATTCTGGACATGTCCAGCACTTCATTGATGAGGTTTAACAGATGCTGGCTGGAGACGTCGATTTTATCCATGCAGTCCTGGAGCCGGACAGGATCATTGATGTTTGCGCGACCGATGGCCGTCATGCCGATGACGGCATTCATCGGGGTACGCATGTCGTGTGACATCCGGGACAGGAAGACTCCCTTCGCTTCGTTGGCGCTTCTGGCTGCCTCGAATGCTTTTCTGAGAGCGCTCTGGCTCTTTTCCTCCTTCCGGATCATGTCGTCGATGTCGCGCATGGTCATCAGAATGCGCATCCGGTTATTGTTGATGTAACAGAAAGAGAGTTCCTTGTGACGCAGCACACTATCCTGTGGGCACCGGAACCAGACGTGGATGTTTTCCGCGTGATTGTCGAGCTTTTCGAAGAAAGCGTCACTGTAGATTTCATTCAAAAAGAGAGGGCGGTCCTCTTCACAGACGAACAGTTGCGAAAACAGGTGGATACCTTGCCGGTTGGTACCGGAAAGTGGCATCCCCGCATTTTCAAGGGGGCCTGAAAACCGGGCTTCGTAAGTATCGGTTTCGACATTCCAGATCAAAAGGCAATCGTAATTGCGGGTGATGGTGAAATCGTATATGGACTGGAGTTTGATGTTTTCCAGCTCGGCCATTTTGTTTTCGGTGATGTCACGGGAGATGTCGACGACAAAAGTAGGCTTGCCCGTATCGTCCGTCGAGATCGTTGACAATACCATTTCACGCCAGCCGCCCGGTTTGATCCGGCAGGAACCGCTGGAATTCTTGTTTCCCTGTTCAATCCGATGATAAATCTGGCAGTAATATTCCCGGTCCTTTTCATCGATCAGCTCTTCAGCCAGATCGAAGGGGACATTGGTGTACCGTTCCCGGGTACCCCACCGTTCGGCCAGACGGCGCGGGATGATAACGGTCTTTTCCTGCGGATAGTAATAGAATTCATACATCGAGGTGTTTTTCAGCGCCTGATGCAGCAATTCGGTCTTCCCCCGGTTCTCCTGTTCGAGCAGGAGTTCTTTCTGCTTGTTTTCCTCAATATTCCTGACGAGTGTGATTTCGATAATGTCTGCATTGACGGGATTATCCATCAGGATGACATGGGTCTCGGTCCATTCGTATTCATCCCCTGTCGCCTGCCGGTGTTCCATGTGCACTTCCTTTTCACCGGCGTCATGTCTTTTCAACAGATTTTCACGTGAAAAGTGATTGGCGAATTCGTCCCGGTAATCCGGATGGATGCATCCGAGTGCCGTTACGAAAAGTTCATCGTAAATGCCAAATTGTTCCGGATGGCCTGACATGGAAAGGTCGTCGTGGAGGATGGAATAACTGTTTTGCGTCAGGTTTACCGAGATGGCGCGGGGATACAGTCTGGCAGCGATTGTCCCCAGTTTTTTTCGTTCCAGTTCAAGTTTCAGCCCGGTTTCGCTTTGCTTGTGGGGAGCCATGGAAATGATAAATGCCTCGTCATTGCCCCACATGATGGGAGTGGCCGTCAAATCGAGGGTTTTGCCGAAGGTCTTGTTGAACCGGGTAATGGTCTTCGAACCGTTTGGAGTGATGCTGTTCAGAGGACACTTTGCACAGTCATCGTTCCAGACATCACTGCACAGGTCACCGATGCGGATGGCCGGGACGATTTCGGTGACGCAATCGTTAAAGTACAGGATTTTGTGGTTTTCCTGATCGATCACGTAAATTGCCGTCCCGTTCAGGTTGTTTAAAATCGTTTCAAGATGGTTTGCCCGGGTCACGATGTCAGTCCTTACGAGGGATATTTTCAGGTTCAATCAATCCGGACGGCCCAGGTCATGGCTTGAAGGTCAAAGCGTTTGGAAGCAATTGGTTTTTGTATGTCGGGAACGTTAAATTACTCTATTTTTCAATAAATTACTATTTATTTGTTGCTTTGTGGCAATCGGTAAAAGCAGACCCGTCCGTTTTCTCCCCGCTGGATATTCAATGAAGATTTTGGAACAGGAAAAAAGGGGGGAAGCCCCGGATTTTTTTAAACATAGTGTTTAATGTAAAGAATTGTTCAGGCGCGACAGACGTCTCTGGCTGAAACCGGTGTCCATTGCTTCAGGGAGAGAGAAAAAACGAATTTTGTCGCCATGAATCCCGTTTTGGAAATGAAACGCTCAATACACTATCCCGCTATTATTGAAGACGGTATTTCACGGAAAATAATCGTGATGGTTTCGTGACAGACTGAAGCCTGGTGTCGAGGGCGCTTATACGGTGGCCATTCATTACCACTAAGGGGGGCAAGTGAGCCTGTCTGTGGTGTCTTATGGAAAACCACCCAATGCATTGTCCGGTAACATTGTAGAGGTCAATTTCGTTTTGCAGGACAGACAGAGGGTTTTCAGTCCCGTCAATCACCTGTTTTTCGGGTAAAAGCGCCATTGTTTTCTCCGTAAAAAAGGGCGCAAATACGCCAGCGTACGTGTTTTATGGACGTTTCATTCTTCGGTCAGCTTGCGCAGGGAATAAACATATGGCTGTTTATTTTTTCTGGGCGTGTGCCAGCCGCGTATCGGCCATGTCGATTTCGGAACCAAGCTGTTTTTCGATCCATGCACGAATGACCGCAAGGTTCTCAGGATGGTTTTTCAGTTTCGCGGCCATCATTTTATTGTCTGCCTGTGAAACCAGTTTGTTGATCGACGTGTTTTTTTCATCGGTACAGACGAGACCAAATGAAATGAAAACCGGCATGATGTCCGCAGTGGCATTGTGTATGTCGATGACGGCCTGGATTCGTTCCAGTACCCGGTTGGCCGTATTTTCTGGACAGTTCAACAGCAGTAGTGTGAATTCATCCCCGCCGGTGCGGGCAACGATGTCGCTCCCACGGGTTCCCTGAAGGATCAGGGAGGCAGCTGTTTTCAATAAAGTGTCACCAGTGGCATGCCCGAGATTGTCGTTAACGAGTTTCAGGCCATCCATATCCCCGTAGATGATGGAAAGCGGATAGTGCTTTTCTTCGAGCTGTCTCAACTTTTCATCAAAATAGAAGCGGCTGTACAGACCTGTGAGGGTGTCGTGGTTGATCAGGTGGGCCAGTGACTCCTGCGTATTGTGCAGTTCGGTAATGTCGGTGTGCAGTCCGACAACCCGGATGGCTTTCCCTTCGGCATCACGCCGGGTCACTTTTCCGCGTCCGAGAATCCATTTATAGCTGCCATCTGCCGCAAGAAAACGGTAGACGCATTCGAAGGTGTCTCCCTGATCGGGATTGTTGACGAATTCGATCTGTTTCGTGACGGTGGCTTCGATGTCATCGGGATGGACGCGTTCGGTCCACGATTCGACGCGCTGGGGAAAATCTTCAGGCCGGTAACCGCACATTTCGACATACCGGGGGCTGAAATAGACTTCCCCTGTCGCCGGTGACCAGTCCCACAGGCCATCCCTGGCGGTGTCGAGGGCAAAGCGCATGCGGTCGTGCTGGACAGCCAGTTTGTTGACGATGGCTTCGGAAGTGTCCATGTCGATGTGGATTCCGGCCAGACGGATGGCTTTTCCGTGTTCGTCCCGACAAACGACAAATCCCCTGGAAAGGACCCACATGTATTTCCCGTCTTTCGTTTTCATGCGGAAACGGGTATCGAACGATTCACCGTATTCGGGCGATTCAATGATCCTGAATTGCATGGGAACGATGTTATCGGCATCCTCCGGATACAGCAGCGCTTTCCATGTGGAGATATGGTAAGGAAACTCGGTAGCCCGGTATCCGAGCATGGTGAGGTAATGTTTGTTGAAATACAGCTGTTCCGTATAGGGTTCCCAAAGCCAGATACCGTAATCGGCTTTCAGTAAATTGTTGAAGATTGAAAAGATGTCTTCATCATTGTCAGTGACTGACATATTTATATTCCCTGCAGATGTTCTGTTTCTCAAAATGTCAGTGTCGTTATCCGGACTGTCATGAATTCGGGTTTTTCTGCCGATGTCATTATAGAAATGAACCGTAAAGCTTGCCAAGCTATATTTCATTTTGGGATATAAAGTGTTTTATTATGGCAATTAACCTCTTTAATTTATTGTTTTTAAATGATTTGTCTTTTAATGAAGAGCTTGCCCCGAACGTTTTCAAGCAGAAACACAGAAAAAAGTCAGGCCGGATAATGTTGACAGACAAATCAGACTGACACATACGCGGTTGCGGAAAAGGGAAAAACGGACTGTTTCTCTGACCGCTTTTTTTCCGGCTTCGGATCGGGTTTCACGGAAAATGTCTGTTGACAGATACCTGATAATCCATCTCCTGAAATGACCGATACCGAAACTTATTGAAATGTGTAGGTTCCGTCAGGGGAATAGATCGGACGTCCTTCGAGATACCACAATTGCTGGGTCGGGCGTGCATCATGAATCAGGTGGTAAGCGGAATGTGCACGGCGGCCGGTACGGCAAACGAGCAGGACGGGGCCGGTCGGGATCGAATTCATGTTCTGGGGAAGCGACTGGATCGGTACGGAAATGGCACCGGGAATGTGGCCTTTTTCAAACTCTTCCCGGGTGCGGACATCGACCACGGTCAGATTTTTGTGTTCACGGATCGTTTTCATGGCTTCCGATGGGGACAGGGTGCCGGTATGAGGGTAAGCATTTGGTGTGGAATACGTATTGGTGGCCTGCACACCCACAGCCAGCGTCAGAAAAACGAAGCTGAAGAGGATTTGAAACCACCGTTTGGCTGGAAGCGTTTTCATGGTCGATCGGAACACGGCATAAAGTTGCCCTGATGAAAGTTATGTGAAGATTTTATTTTACAGTATTTCCGCCAAAACCGAAAAATCCGACAAGACAGTTTTGATGTTTGTTTTCAATCTTCTGTCTTGTCCATAGCCGGTTCCGGAGAGGCGGATGGATAGACGATGTAGGCGATCATGTGCCAGGTTTCCTGAAACAGGAAATGGATTTTTGCCTGCCAGCTGGCGTATTTTGTTGAAGGTGTCGGGGACGACCATGCCTTGATGCCGAGGTCATTTGCTATCTGCATGGCCCGTCTCATATGTATGGGATCGCTGACGATAATCGCGTCTGCAAGATGGTTTTCTTCCATCAGTTTTTTGGCGTTTTGAAGGTTTTCACGCGTTGTCAGCGATTCTTCCTCAATCAGGATGTCTTCTTCCGGTACCTGATTTTTCATGGCATAACGTCGGGCGACGAACGCTTCGGAGAAGGGCGCGTTTTTCGATTTCCCCCCGGTGGCGATCAGTTTTTTGACGTAACCGTTTTTGTACAGCCAGATACCGTGATTGATCCGTTCCTCAAAGACAGGCGATGGCCGCTTGTACCATGCTGCTGCTCCCAGAATGATGGCGGCGTCCGCTGTCTTTTTTTCATCGACGGTCGAAAACCAGGCGATGGAGCAAAAGATGTAGATGAGGAATACGCAAAATGAAACAAGCGCAACTTTAAACCATTTAGTCATGGCGATATTGTACCGCGAGCCGGTTCTTTGTTTGTGACAAGGATGAAACCGCCTGCCTGAAACACAAAAAAATCCGCTTTTTTGTGTTCAGCTTCAGGCAATTGGATGGTGCCTGGCCGGTTTTTTTGTTTTCCAATACTTTTGTTCTGAAAACTGACGTTATTGAAACAGAAGTGACACTATTTGTTGATTCTGAAGTGTGGTGTGTGTGAGGGCAAAAGCCCGGCTTGAAAAAGTCTGGCTTTTTTCATGCGTTTTCCATACAAGTCACGAAAAGGGGAAAGAACAAAAAAAACGCCAGCGACAGGATTCGCTGGCGAAATACAGGGAGAGACAGATACATTAAAACTTCATTTTTCCGCCAATGATGGCGTTCCAGCCGGAACGCCCGCCGTCACGGCGCAGGATCTGGAAATATCCGGAATATTTGTCGTCAGGCGTGTTCTTTTCCAGTCCGATGCCATATTCGACGTAAGGCTTGATGCCGACGTCAGGCATGACGATGCTGTCGTTTATGACAACGTTCTGGCTGCTGCTGGTGTTCGTCCAGACGTAACGGGTCTGGATGTAGCCTTTTACCTTGTTGTCGTATTCCTTGAACAGTTTGAAACCCGGCGCGATTTCGTACACATTCATGTCGCCGAATTTGACGTTTACATTTGATTTGGTGGTGTAATCGTCCGATTTGATGTGAGTGAACGAGGCATACAGGTTCGGCTGGAACGTGACGTTGTCGTTCAGTCGCAGGTCATACCCGGTCTTCAGGCCGAATCCGGCCAGATAGCTGTTGAAGGTATCGTGTCCGAGCGATTCGGACGTCTTGTTGTGGGCAATGGCAACGTTTCCGGTCAGTCCGGCGAAGAAGTCGCCCTTGTAGGTGAAGACGCTGCCGCCCAGATAGGCGATATCCTGCCGTATGGTACCCCAGTTGATGTTCTGTTCGCCGTGTGCATAGGCGGCGTAGGCGTTGAAAACCCGGTTCCAGTTATCCTTGCCCTCGATTTTTCCGCTACTGACGCCACCGATGACGCCGGAGAAATTCGCATTGACGTGGTAATCGTTTTTCATGTGCACGTTGTCGCGCGAACCGAAGGCCTTGACCCATGTATCGGCGTTTTTCTGCGCCGGCAGGGTTTTATAGGTATCCACGTCGGAAAGGACACGGGAATAGATTTCATCGTTTAACATGGCGGCCAGCAGGACGTTGGCGATGCCCGGAACGGTGACTTCCGGATTGAAGTCTTCTCCACCCGGGTTGGCAGGACGGACGAAGGTAAAGTCACCGGGCGTTGCATCGTAACCGACCTTGTACCGGTAAATCGGCGCATAGGTATAAGGCGACCGGTTGACGACCTGTCCGGCAATTTGCGGATCAACGAAATGAACGGTGGTTGTCAGGTCGACTGTGTCAATGGTGGGCGAGAATGACTGGACGTTGATGACGGTGTTTCCCGTGACGTATTCGTTTGCGGAAATGGTGCCCATCGTATTGTTGACCAGATCGACCTTGACGTTGTTGACGTTGAGATTGCCTGCTGTCAGGGTCAGTTTGTTCAGCTTCAGGTTGTCGAAGTCCAGGTTCCGGATATTGAAGTCGCCTGAATTGACCGTCAGGTTATTGTTCATGTCACTTAACACGCCGGCATTGGCGATGTTGGCGATATGATTGCTGCCGTTGA
>JAHYZB010000069.1:0-450 GCA_019424645.1 Oxalobacter formigenes | reverse complement strand
AATGTCGGCGTTGTGGATCTTGCCACTGGTATTGGATGATCCGGTATTGTCGCCGCCGAAGATGAGCTTGTAACCGGGCGCACCATCCTTGCCCAGATCGCCGTCGATATCGTCATAAATGGCGATGGTGCCGTTGTTACGGGCGGTCAGGTAGAGCTTGTTGGGTGGCGGCGGGTTTACCAGCTCCTCAGGATAATTGCCTCCCCCTCCTGACGAGGACGATCGGGTGGACTTGGTGATGTCCATAAAAGCGTCGCCTGTTTTTTTGGCGATGTAAATGGCGCTGCTTTGCCCGTTGGCGGTATTGCCTTTGAAAATGGAGACGCCGTTATCGGCCACGACTTCCATATGGTTGTTGCTGTAGATGGCACCCCCCTGTGCGGTGACGCCGTTTGCCCTGTTGTCGATGAAGCTGCTGTTGGTGACTTTGAGCCGGAATTCTTCCAGCAG
>JAHYZB010000068.1 GCA_019424645.1 Oxalobacter formigenes | reverse complement strand
CCATCACGTTTGGTGACGAACAGTCCCTGGTTCATAGATTATTTACCTGTTCAAATAGTTGTTCTGTTGTGTCTGGCCGACCGATCTGATTTGATGCGTTTTTTCAGATTTGGTGCTGTCTTTTTCGGTGATGACACAAGATGTGCTCGCCAGAATAACAAAGGTTTTTATTTCCTGCTGGCGACACAAACGAATGAAAACGGACTGTCTGAAGGAGGCAAATTCTCACGAAACGTAGCACCCAAGCCACTTTACAAGAAATTCTTTTATACCCGCATACAAAAAAACGGTTGAATTAAATATAAAAAATTTGATCAAACTCAGCTCACGTATACGTTCATTAAAACTCTCCTGCCCATATTTCATTTGTGAAATATTTGAATTGAATACATAAAAACTTCGTAAAACCAATGAATATTCAAGTGTCTTTATTCCTGAATGTTCTATTGAAAACAAATTGCCCCGGCAGACAAAACACTTTTTCAACTTTCAGGAGGAAAAATACAAAAAAGTGTTTTTTCGAGCTCTTTTTTTGCCTCCGTCCCTGCCAGACAGTACAATGGTACTTGCATTGAAGAAGATGTAACTTTTAGCGATAAAAATCGTTTTAACCTGTCTTGCTAAACGTATGACGCCACCATCCACAAGGTCTGCCTCAAGGCAACCAGCGACACCCGATTCAGCCAAACAAACCCCCATGATGCAACAATACCTGCGCATCAAGGCGGAGCATCCTGATATGCTTTTGTTCTACCGGATGGGCGATTTTTATGAGTTGTTTTTCGATGATGCTGTTACCGCCTCGAAAATTCTGGGTATCACCCTGACCCAGCGCGCAACGACAGGCAAAAACATTGCAATGGCAGGTATCCCGTTTCATGCGCTTGACCAGTACCTTGCCAAACTGATTGCCACAGGAGAATCCGTTGCAATCTGCGAACAAATCGGCGACCCGGCTGCCAGCAAGGGGCCTGTTGAACGCAAGGTCGTCCGTATCGTTACTCCAGGAACACTGACTGATTCGAACCTCTTACCGGAAAAAGCGGATCGTCCTCTTCTTGCCGTCAATTGTCTAAAAAGCCGCAAACAAATGACGCTGGGCATGGCATGGCTTTCACTGTCCAGTGGTTCATTAAAACTCCTGGACGTTACGGTCGATGAAAAATATCTTCCTGCTCGTCTGCAACAGGAGCTCGAGCGGATCGGTGCGGCGGAAATCCTGATTGCCGACGGTTTCGACAAATCGCTTTTATCGAATATGTCCAGACGTATAGTGACCGTACCCGAATGGCATTTCGATTACGAAAACGGAAAAAAAGAGCTTCTTGAACAGTTAAATGTCATTACACTTGACGGATTCGGTGCCGGAGAAGTCAATTCGGCATTGGGTGCATGCGGTGCCATCCTGAAATAAACCTCCAGCATGTCCGAGCCCTGTCCGTTGAAACGGAAGACGATTTCATTACGATGGACGCGATGACGAGACGTAATCTCGAATTGACCGAACCTATCCGCACAGACAGCGGACGCAACGAATCGCCAACCCTGTTTTCCGAGCTGGATCACTGCAGGACCTCGATGGGTGCACGACTGTTACGGCACTGGATTCACCATGCCAGCCGCAACCAGTCCGTTGCACGTGCCCGCCACGCAACGATCACCGCCTTGACGGATGCCTGCGTGATTGACGGATTGCGCAGCACACTCGGCAACATTCCGGATATCGAACGAATTGTTTCCCGCATTGCACTTTATTCAGCCCGACCGCGCGATCTGGCAGCCTTGCGTTATGGACTCCAGCAATTGCCCGGACTTCGCTCATATCTCGACCAATGCGTCATGGATGACGGAGCTTCTCTCCTGAAGGAAACTCACGGCAAACTCACCGTTCCTTCTGCCTGCCTTGACTTGCTTGAGCACGCCATCAATGATGAACCGGCCGCCATGATTCGCGATGGTGGGGTCATCGCCGAGGGATTCAGTCCTGAACTCGATGAGCTGCGATCGCTCGCCGAAAATGCCGGACAGTTTCTGGTTGATCTTGAAGCGCGTGAACGTGCAAGAACAGGCATTTCCAATCTGCGCGTCGAATACAATCGCGTTCATGGTTTTTACATCGAAGTGACTCAGGGGCAGATATCCAAAGTACCGGACGATTACCGCCGCAGGCAAACACTTAAAAATACCGAGCGATATATCACGCCTGAACTCAAGACTTTCGAAGACAAGGTCTTGTCCGCGCGTGAAAGAGCACTCGCACTGGAAAAAAGCCTTTACGAAAAACTGTTGCAGGATCTGGTTTCCCATATCAGTCCGCTTCAGGAAATCGCCAGAAACACGGCTCAACTTGATGTACTGGCCGCACTGGCTTTTCATGCACAAAAGCAGAACTGGATAAGGCCTGAACTAACCGATGATTCAGTCATTCATATTGTGCAGGGGCGACATCCGGTTATTGAAAACAGGATTGAACGCTTTATCGCGAACGATTGTGAACTGTCGGGCAACCAAAAATTTCTTCTGATTACCGGCCCCAATATGGGCGGCAAATCGACTTACATGAGACAGACGGCATTGATCGTCCTGCTCGCTTATATAGGCAGTTTCGTTCCGGCCGATCAGGTTGTCATCGGCCCGATTGACCGCATATTCACCCGTATCGGTGCGGCTGACGATCTTGCCGGAGGCCGCTCGACTTTCATGGTCGAAATGACCGAAGCGGCAGCGATTCTGAACGGCGCAACGGAAAATTCACTCGTATTGATGGATGAAATAGGTCGCGGCACATCGACTTTCGACGGTCTGGCACTGGCATGGGCCATTGCACTCCACCTGATCGAAAGCAGTCGCAGTTTCACCTTGTTTGCGACACACTATTTCGAGCTGACCCAATTGCCTGAAACCTGCCCGACTGCAGAAAACGTTCATCTTTCGGCGGTCGAACACAGGGACAATATCGTTTTCCTGCATTCTGTGGAACCGGGCCCTGCTTCGCAAAGTTATGGTCTTCAGGTGGCAAAACTGGCGGGGGTGCCCGCCAATGTCATCCGTGTCGCCCGTAAACATCTGGCCGAACTGGAATCCCATTTCATGCCCGGGAAAGACCAGTTAAGCCTGTTCTCCTACACCCCTTCGCCAGAACCGGAAGAAACTGCGCCTGAAGTCTCTGAACAGTTTTCTCCTGTTATCGAGATGCTTGACGAACTCGATCCGGACAGCCTGTCTCCCCGCGAAGCGCTGGAACAATTATATTCATTAAAAAAGCATCTAAAAGACTTACAATAAAGGAATTATCAATTTCCATCATTTGTTTTTTTATGAAAAACATCATGAAAAAATGGATACTTCCCGTTCTGTTGGCCTTCGGCGTCATCACATCATGTTTTGCGTCGAAGAACGGCCAGGCCGGTTCATTTTATTTCATTGCAATGGATCAGCCTGTCAGCAACAATCATCTTCAACTGAAAAAAGAACTCGCCAGACTCAAAAACAGCGCTCCTGCATTCATTGTTTTGAATGGCATCAAATCCAATGCTGAATCCTGTGGAGACGATTTATACACGGAACGAAAAGAACTCTTGAACGATGTCAATCGGCCCGTTATCGTTTCTCTGGCAGCAGGCGACTGGGTTTATTGCAAAAACTCGCGAGGAAATCCCGTTTCCATCGAACGGTTGACAAGGCTGAGAGAGATTCTTTTCGACAGTGGGCACTCACTTGGCAATCAATCGATAAACCTTGCCCGCCAGTCATTGAGCAACCGGTTCTCGGCCTATTCCGAAAATTTTTACTGGTCTCATGGCCATATTCTTTTCGCCACACTTCACCTTCCAGCCAATAACAATAATTATCTTGCCGCTGCGGGCAGAAACAATGAATTCGAGGACAGAACGATTGCCAACAAGAACTGGCTTGATCTGGTTTTCCGGCAGGCAACACGCGAACAAACCAAAGCCATTGTCCTGTTTACGGACGGCAATCCATACAATGTAAAAGCAGTCTCCAGAGACGGTTTTTCTGAAATCCGGCAAAAACTGAATACGCTGCTATCCCATTATTCGGGCCGTGTTCTCATTATTCATGGACAATCGGGACCGATTCCAAAAGATATTATATGGAAAGGTAAACTGGGACTGGCCGGGGTTGGCTCCAGCTGGACCCGTTTCAATGTCACTCCCAATGCGGGAGTCATTTTCAAGATTCAGCAAGCAGCACAAAAAAAACAGGGCAAGCAAAAAAAAGCTAAACGGACACGTTAAATTCGTTCACCAGCCTGATAATGTCTTCACCCCACTGGGAAAGGCGTTTGTCGCCAATGCCTGAAATCTGTTTCAGGTCTTCGACCGTCACCGGCATGGCTAGTGCGATTTCACGCAAAGTGGCATCCTGAAAAATGACATAAGCTGGCATGTTCTGTTCGCGTGCAATTTCCATTCGCCACCAGCGCAATTTTTCGAACAGCTTTTGCTCCTGTGGTGGCAAAACGAGCTGCGAGAATGTCGGCTTGGTCTTTTCCCTGTGTTTCTTTTCCGGTTTCTGGTACAACCGCAACAAAACCGTTTTTTCGCCTTTCAAAATCGGGCGTGCAATTTCTGTCAGTTTCAGTGCATTGTACTCATCCATATCGACCCAGACATACTGTGCCGCGACAGCCTGCCTCAGCACACTACGCCATTCCGCTACACTCTGTCCCGCGCCGATGCCGAAAGTCGATAGCTGGTCGTGTCTCCACTGCAAGACACGTTCGGAACTGATACCACGCAAAACATCAATAACGTGAACCGCTCCAAATCGCTGGCCTACCCGATAAATGGTCGAGACCAGCTTTTGCATGTCTTTTGTTCCATCTTTGGCGACCGGAGGTGTCAGACAGGTATCGCAATTCCCGCATGGTGCAGCGGATTCACCAAAATATTCCAGTAAACGGACACGCCTGCATGTCAGAGTTTCACAAAAACCCAGCAATGCATCCAGCTTGCCGATCTGAATACGCCGGTGTTCGGGATCGGCATCCGACTCGTCAATCATCCGACGCTGCTGAACGACGTCCTGCAAACCATATGACATCCATGCCGTTGCCGGGCTGCCGTCCCGTCCTGCACGCCCTGTTTCCTGATAATAGCCCTCCATGCTTTTCGGCAAATCCAGATGAGCCACAAACCGCACATCCGGCTTGTCGATTCCCATGCCAAAAGCAATTGTTGCCACCATGACAATGCCATCTTCCCTTAAAAATCGGGACTGGTTGACTGAACGCGTCCGGGCGTCCATTCCCGCATGATAAGGCAGTGCGTTAATATGATGTTCGGCTAGAAACACGACTGTTTCATCCACTCTCTTGCGTGACAGACAATACACAATACCGGCATCACCCGGATGCTCCGATGTAATGAAATCCAGCAATTGATTCCGTGGATTTTCTTTTTCAACGATACAGTAGCGGATATTCGGCCGGTCAAAAGAGGAAATGAACTGTCTTGAATTCTCAAGTTTCAGGCGTGAGAGAATTTCCTCACGGGTATGCGCATCCGCCGTCGCCGTCAGTGCAATTCTCGGCACATCCGGAAAATATTCATGCAGAATCGACAACTGGATATATTCCGGACGGAAATCATGCCCCCATTGGGAAACACAATGCGCTTCATCGATAGCGAACAAGGCAATTTTCGCTTTTGAAAGCCAGTTCAGGCAACGCTCGGTCACCAGCCGTTCAGGAGCGATATAAACGAGATCAAGCTCGTTTTTCAGCACTGCCCGTTCAATCCGGG
Organism: Oxalobacter formigenes; assembly: GCA_019424645.1. Taxonomy (GTDB): domain Bacteria; phylum Pseudomonadota; class Gammaproteobacteria; order Burkholderiales; family Burkholderiaceae_D; genus Oxalobacter; species Oxalobacter formigenes_D. Next base: position 10,223 of record JAHYZB010000068.1, on the reverse strand, counting down.
AAGCTTCTTCATACGATAAGGTAGAGTTGAGATACGCGGCCCGCACACCAGCTGTTTCGAGGGCATCGACCTGATCCTGCATCAGGGCAATCAATGGGGAAATGACAATACCGACACCGTCCCGAACCAGGGCAGGTATCTGGTAACAGAGAGACTTCCCTCCACCCGTTGGCATCAGGACCAGCGCGTCATGTCCACTTATGATCCCGGAAATGATTTCTTCCTGCGAGTCACGGAAAGACGAATACCCGAAAACCGATTGGAGTATTTCCAGTGCCTTGTGGCGAAAGATCTCATCCATCGTTTCACAGCGCTCCATATTACCCGTTCTTGTTAATCAACCCAGTTGACCCAGCCATAGTAAGCGCTGACTAATATGAACAGCCCGAAAGCGATACGATACCATGCAAAAGGGATGAAATTATGCGAACTGATATATCTGAGCAACCAGCGCACGCAGATAAACGCAGATATAAATGCTGCAACGGCACCTACTGAAAACCATGGCAAATCCGCAGCGGACAACAATGCTCTTTCCTTATAAACTGAATAGACTGTTGCACCAAACAGGGTCGGAATCGCCAGAAAGAAAGAGAATTCTGTGGCGACTTTGCGTGACAGTCCACAAATCATCCCGCCAATGATGGTCGCACCTGAGCGGCTGGTTCCCGGAATCAGTGCAAAAGCCTGCGCACACCCGACTTTGAACGCATCCAGCACACTCATTTCATCGATAGATTCGATTTTCGAAACCGGATTTCTTTCATTTCTCCGTTCGACAACAATGATGATCAGCCCACCGATAATGAACGCCGCCGCGACAGGGACAGGCGTAAAAAGATGAGCCTTGATGATTTTATTGAATGAAACACCCAGAATGGCCGCCGGTAAAAAGGCAATAAGGAGATTGATGACAAACTTACGATCTTTTGCATTCGTAAAGAAGCCTTTTGTGACGCTAATTATTTTCTCGTGGTAAACCCAGCAGACTGACAGCATGGCACCAGACTGGATGGCGATCTCAAATACCTTGATTTTTTCGCCAGTGAAATCCAGCAGGCTGCCTGCCAGAATAAGATGCCCAGTCGAGGAAATAGGCAAAAACTCGGTCAGCCCCTCGACTATCCCCATAATGAGGGCTTTCAACAAAAAAAGGAAATCCATGATCCAGACATTAAATGAACACGAAAAGAACTGGTTCCCGATTCCCGAATCTTTTTAACTCATTAATTGCAGGAAAGAAATCACTCCTCAACAGGTCGCCATCATACTCGAAAAACTGGTGACCGGAAAAATAATATTTCTTTCTGATGAAGCCTGTTATCAGACAGGATCATAAACATATCTGTTTTTACAGTTCATTATTAACTTCTGGCCGTAACCGGATGATCCCTTCTGTTTTTATACTTCCTCCCATAACAGTTCCTGCTATTATCGTTGGCTGTTTATTAAAACTTTATACATTTGTAACAACTTATTTAATTTCGTGTAAAGCTTTGCGAAAAACACTAAATTCATATCAGGAACAAAACCATAACAAACCATTAAGCTATTTTGAACAGAAAACAGTTTATACATTCAAACACGCTTATAAAAAATCCGGAAATAATGTCGTCTTGAATCTGAACTTTTGACAAAGAAACGGCTGTTGGAATGAATGCGAACATGCTCGAAAAAATAAAAAAACTGAAAAATCCAAAAATCTGGATTCCTGTATCAGCTGTCATTATTCTGACAATAGCCTTGCTGGCTTACTGGCTTGCCACAAGCAAGGACGATGTCACTTACATGACCGAAAAAGCCCGTATCGGCAACGTCAGCCAGGTTGTCGAAGCGACTGGCGAAGTCGCAGCGGTCAACCTCGTCAATGTCGGTGCACAGGTATCCGGACAGATCAAAAAACTCTATGTCGTTTTGGGACAGGAAGTCAAACAGGGGGACATGATCGCAGAAATCGATTCGCAGACGCAGGAAAATACCTTGAATACGGACAAGGCGAAACTTGCCAATTACAAGGCCCAGCTGGAAGCCCGCAAAATCCTGTTGAATATCGCGAAGAAACAGTACGATCGTGAACTCGTATTAATCAAGACCAATTCAACCTCACAGCAGAATCTGGAAAACGCCAGGGACACGTACGCGACAGCCAGGGCAAATGTCAATGAAATGGAATCCCTGATCAAACAGACCCAGATCACGATCAACACTGATGAAACCAATCTGGGATACACCAAGATCAGGGCACCTTTAAATGGAACGATCGTATCGGTTCCGGTTGAAGAAGGCCAGACGGTCAATGCCAACCAGACGACACCGACGATTGTCCAGATTGCAAACCTGGGCGACATGGAAATCGACATCCAGATTTCCGAAGGTGACATCACAAAAGTCAAACCCGGCATGCCAGTCGATTACACGATCCTGTCCGAACCGAACACGGTTTTCCATGCCAAACTGGATTCGATCGATCCGGGCCTGACGACACTGACCGACGGCAGCTACAGCAAGAGCAGCAGCTCTTCCAGTTCGTCCTCATCCACATCGACAGCCGCTGTTTATTACTACGGTCGTTCTTACGTCAAAAACGACGCGGGCAAACTCCGGATCGGCATGATGACCCAGAATACCATTCTCGTTTCTTCTGCCGAAAACGTTCTGGTCGTCCCGACTATCGCGCTCACCAACCGGAACGACAAATATTCCATCCGCATATTGACGGATAAAAACAAGATTGAAAAACGGGATGTCGAAATCGGCATTTCAGATGGCGTTTACACTGAAATCACGTCCGGACTGGCTGAAGGAGAACAGGTCATCACGTCCGAAGTCGGAAAAAACGAAAAAGTCGGTTCCAGCTCGACCCGTAGCAGACCACCGAGGATTTAAGCATGAACATCATCGAACTGCGAAACATAAACAAAATTTATGGATCGGGTAACAATCAGGTCCATGTCCTGAAAGATGTCAATCTGGATATCGAATCAGGAGACTTTGTCGCTATTATCGGACAGTCTGGTTCCGGCAAATCGACCCTGATGAATATTCTCGGCTGTCTCGACACCGCCAGTTCCGGAGACTATAAAATCGCCGGTGAAGATCTGGCGGGAATGAGCGCTGACGACCTCGCCACCCTGCGCAGCAAATATCTCGGCTTTATTTTCCAGCGTTATAACCTGCTGGCCACCCTGAATGCAGAAGAAAACGTCGAGCTGCCGGCTATTTACTCCGGACTTAAATCCCAGGAAAGAAAAGAACGCGCCGAACAAATCCTGAATAATCTGGAACTCGGCAACCGTATAGACCATTTTCCGTCAGAACTGTCCGGTGGACAGCAGCAGCGCGTCAGTATTGCCCGTGCCCTGATGAATGGTGGTGAAATCATTCTCGCCGATGAACCGACTGGCGCACTGGATTCACAGAGCGGCCTCAATGTCATGGCCATTCTCCAGCAACTGAATGACAAGGGACACACCATCATTCTGGTAACGCATGACCAGAACATCGCCAATTACGCCAACCGGGTCATCGAAATCAAGGATGGAGTCATTATTTCCGATATCCGAAAAGCACCGAACAAAAACAAAAAAGAAGAATTTCCGCCGAAAGACAATTCAAGAAATACCTTCGCCTACCTGAAAGACCAGTTTTTCGAGGCATTCAGAATGTCGATTCAGGCTATCAAGACCCATAAATTGCGGTCTGGCCTGACCATGCTCGGGATCATTATAGGGATTGCTTCAGTCGTTTCAGTTGTCGCACTGGGAAAAGGCTCGCAGGAAAAAATTCTGGAGGACATTAATTCTCTGGGTACCAATACGATTGTCGTGATGCCGGGTAAAGGATTCGGCGACCGCAATTCGAGCAAATATAAAACGCTTACCGTCAACGATGCTGAACTGTTGGCCCGTCAGAGTTACGTGGACAGTACGACACCATCGGTCCGCACTTCAGGCACTCTGACAAGGGAAAATATCTCCGTAACGGGTCAGTTAAACGGCGTCGGCGATCAATACTTCGACGTGACAGGTCTGAAACCGGAAGCAGGGCGGTTTTTCAACAAGGAAGACGTTAAATCAGGAAACGCTGTCGTCGTCATCGACCAGAACACGAAAGAGAAACTGTTCCCGAACACGTCAGACATACTGGGCAAGACCATCATTTTTAACCGGCAACCGCTTAAAATCATCGGTATTTCACAAAAACAGAATGCCAGTTTCGGTACAACCGATACCCTGACCATGTGGTCACCCTACACTGCCGTCATGAACCGCATTACCGGCGACAGGAATATTTCGTCTATTACGGTCAAGGTCAAGGATAACGTGAGCATGACAGCAGCCGAAAAAAACGTCATCCGCTTTTTGACCGCCAAGCACGGCAAGGAAGACTTTTTCACAGTCAATACGGACAGCATCCGGCAAACGATCGAAAGCACAACGAATACCATGCGCCTGCTGATTTCGTGTATCGCTCTGATTTCACTCGTCGTTGGTGGCATTGGCGTCATGAATATCATGCTCGTTTCCGTGACTGAGCGAACCCGCGAGATCGGTATACGCATGGCTGTCGGAGCGCGACGAAACAGTGTTCTTCAGCAGTTTCTGATAGAAGCGGTGCTGATTTGCCTGATCGGCGGGTTTATCGGCGTCCTCTTTGCTTTCGGTATCGGGTTCCTGTTCAGTATGTTCGTTCAGGCCTTCACCATGTCATATTCAGCCACTTCCGTCATTCTGGCGATAAGCTGTTCGACACTGATCGGCGTGATTTTCGGATATATTCCCGCCCGCAACGCTTCTCTTCTTAATCCGGTGGATGCATTATGCGATTGATACCTTCTACCCTCTTATGTCTGATTCTGGCGGGTTGCGCCACTCAAATGACAACCATTCCGGATACCGGACTGATTACGCAACAAACCATTGTCGCTGGTTACAAAATCGATACTGAATGGTGGAAAACCTATCATGACGAGAATCTCAACAAACTGGTTCAAGTTGCCCTTGAAAACAATATTGACCTGAAAAAGAGCGCTATTACAGTCAATAAAGCCCTGTATGAAGCCAATCTTCTGGGACAAAATCTGGTTCCGGAATTTTCAGGTGCCCTTGGCGCTTCGGTCAGCAATAATATGAAAGCCGGTCAGACCTCACATAATTTCACATCTGAACTGGGCGTCAGTTACGAACTGGATTTGTGGCGCAAGCTGAGCAGCGCTGCGTCAGCACAGGAATGGGAATACAAAGCCACACAACAGGACATGGAAACAACCCGTCTTGCCCTGATCAACAATGTCGTCGACAGCTACTTCCATCTTGTTTATCTGAATCAGGCGATCCGGGTAACCGAACAGAATATTGATTTTTACACCCAGCTTCTCCAGATCATCAATAACAAGTTCACGTCCGGCAAAGTCGATGCCCTGGAACCCCTTACCGCTGAAAAATCTCTGCTGTCTGCCAAAAACAGCCTCATGAATCTGGAAAACAACCGTAAAACAGTCGAGCAGACCCTGCGCAACCTGCTGAACATTCGTCCAGGGGAAAAACTGGATATCAAAATGGCCGATATTCTGATGACACCATCCACCGGTGTGGATCTGAACGTACCGATTTCTGCTTTGGGCCTCCGCCCGGATGTCAAAGCGGCAGAATACCGGATCCAGTCGTCTTTCCTGGACTGGGAATCGGTAAAAGCAAGTGTTTACCCCAGCGTTACCATTGGCAGTACGCTGAGCACATCATCAAATAAAAGCAGCTCGATGTTCAATGTCCCGTTCCTGGGTGGTACCGTCAACATCAATCTTCCATTTTTGCAATGGAACAAAATCAAATGGAACATCAAGATATCCGAAGCCGACTTTGAAAACGCCAGGCTGAATCTGACCTCTTCAGTCAACACGGCCTTGAATGAAGTGGATACTTACTATTACTCGTATGAAAAGTCGATTTCACTACTGGACAATCTCTCAAGAAGATACGATAACGACTCCAAGATCAGCGTTTACAACCGCATGCGATATGAAGCCGGTGCGACAGAACTGAAAGACTGGCTGGATGCGAAAACTTCCGAAAATACATCCATGCTTTCACTGCTGGAGGCGAAATACAATACGATTACCTACGAAAATGCGATTTATAAGTCGCTTGGCGCCAAACTGTCTGCCAATCCGGTTTCAAAATCGTAAACAGGATGACCATTCATCCATTTGACCAACGGAACCCATTGCGAACAAACAAAAAAACTGAAAGTTTCCTCCAATAGTCCGAAAACAGCCGCGCCTGCATGCCTGCATTTGCTAAAATGTCATGCATTATAAGAACTTTTTCATCAGGCAACCATGCAGGACGCGCGCATCAACATGATCGAAAACCAGTTACGTGCCGGCGGCGTGCACGCACAAGAGGTTTTCGAAGCCGTTTCCGCCATCCGGCGTGAAGAATTCGTGCCACCTGACTATCGGCAATACGCTTTTGCCGATATGGAAATCCCTCTTCCCTATGCCCAAAACATGTTGACGCCCCTGTGTGAAGCGCTGGTTTTGCAGGAAACCCGATTGAACAAAAACGATACTGTCCTTGAAATCGGTACCGGATCGGGCTATATGGCCGCTTTGCTGGCCCATCATTCAAGGCACGTCACCACTGTTGAAATTGAAGAAGGATTAAAGCTGCAGGCACAAAACAATCTCGATCGTTATGGCATTAAAAATGTCCAGCTCATCCATGACAACGGATTTATGATCGACCGTTATGCCAGAGATCGCCTGTTTGACGTCATCGTCTTTTCTGGATCAGTCTCAAATATCCCTGAAACTTTTAAAGATAAACTTGCGGACAATGGAAGAATGATTGTATTTTATGGAACAGAACCTTGCGTTCAGGCAATTTTTTTACAGAAAAACTCAGCCATGGATATCAAGTCCGGGATATTATTTCAAACATCGGTAAAGCCATTGAAAGAACAACCCGGTCGCTCGCCATTCCGGTTTTGAAATTATAAAAAAACAATCGTTCCAAAACATATTTGGAGTAAGTATGCACTATCGTTCTGCCATACCTGTTTTAGTCGGATGCCTGTTTGCCACCAACGTTCTTGCGGCAGACCTGATGCAAACCTACATGGAAGCCCTTGCCAATGACCCGCAATACGCCAGCGCAAGAGCATCATTGATGGCCGGTCAGGAAAAAAGCACACAGGGACTTGCCAAACTGTTACCCAATCTCTCAGCCTCCGGCGGCTATGGACGGAACTGGTTCGAAGGGCTGAACTATAACGAAAACAAATACACCATCGCGCTGACCCAGCCCATTTTCAACTGGGCCAATTACCAGAATTACGAGACAAGCAAACTCCAGGTATCCATTTCAGAAGCCCAGTTTGCGCAGGCGCAACAGGATCTGATGATGCGCGTATCGCAAGCTTATTTCGATATACTGGCTGCTGAAGACGTTGTCACTTTCGCCAAAGCGCAAAAGGCCGCTGTTGCCCAGCAGCTCGAATTGGCGAAGCGCAGTTTCCAGGTTGGGACAACCACGATTACCGATACCCATGAAGCGCAGGCCCGGTACAATCTGGCTGAAGCAGACGAAATCAGCGCCTTGAATGATCTTGAAGTCAAACGGACGGCATTGGAACAGATCATCGGTCATCCACCTGGCGAACTGGACCCATTGAAAAAAGGCGTCAAGCTGAGCGCTCCGCAACCCAATGTCATGGGGACATGGGTCAGTTCCGCAGAAAACCAGAATTATCAGGTCGTTCAGTATCGTCTGTCCCGTGAAGTCGCCAAACGAAACATCAAGGCCACTCAGGCAGGCCATATGCCAACCGTCGATCTGGTTGCCTCCTACAACCATACCAACCGTGACCAGTACATGATCGATACGAATGGTGGAATCCAGACTTTCAATACTCAAAAAATGGTTGGCGTACAATGGAACATCCCGCTCTTTTCGGGGTTCGAGGTCACCAGCAAGGTGAAAGAAGCCATCTCACTGGAAGACAAGGCACGCAACGATCTGGAAGCATCACGCCGCAGCGCTGCCCAATTGGCACGCCAGTCTTATCTCGGAGTAAATAATGGCCTTTCGCAGGTCAGGGCACTGGAAGCGGCTGAAGTCGCCAGCTTGTCATCCCTGGAAGCCAACAAGCTCGGTTATGAAGTCGGTGTCCGTATCAATATCGATGTATTGAACGCAGAACAACAGGTCTTCATGACAAGACGGGATCTGACCAATGCACGTAACAACACTATTATCAACGGCCTCCGACTGAAACAGGCAGCAGGAACATTGAATGAAGATGATTTGAAGAGAGTAAATCTGCTTTTAAAGAAATAACGGCCTTGTCTCTTTACTCAGGATTTCGTATAATTTCAAATTCGTTGAAATATTCAGTTTGTCAGAATATTTTCATCAATGGTGGACGTAGCTCAGTTGGTAGAGTCCAGGATTGTGATTCCTGTTGTCGTGGGTTCGAGCCCCATCGTCCACCCCAGAATACTGAAAAGCCCGAATCAAATTCGGGCTTTTTTATTGTCTTATAGCTGCCTTACATACACAGGCTTCAGCTTTTTCACTATATTTTCTTGTCGAACTGGGGAAGTTTTTTCGAGACCATAGTATTTTTCAACGTCACATACTCTGGAAGTCCCATTTTGTATGGCGGATAGTTTTCCCCCTGAATCAATGGCTGAAGATACTGTCTGCATTCTTCGGTAATGCCATATCCGTCGTCACTGATAAAACTCTTCGGCATCATTTTTTCGACATTCGCGACATTCTCCAGATCCGCCACGCCTATTTCATAGCGATATGGTTCACCCGAGAGTCGCACAATCGTCGGCATCACTGCATTTTTCCCCTGCAGTGCCAGATTGACCGCCGCTGCCCCGACTTCATATGCCTGCTCGACATCAATGGCAGAAGCGATATGCCGTGCCGATCGCTGGAGATAATTGGCAACTGCCCAATGAAACGGATAGCCCAGTTCTTCACAGATCATATTGGCGACAACGGGTGCCGCACCGCCCAGATGGGCATGCCCGAACGCATCTCGTGAACCCTGATCGGCAAGAAAGGTGCCGTCAGGATATTTGCATCCTTCTGATACGACTACCGTACAATAACCGTGATGCAGGACCTTGTCTTCCACCTGCGCCAAAAATTTCTTTTCGTTGAATTCCACTTCCGGAAACAAAATCACCACAGGAATGCCATAATTTTCAGCCAGTCCACCGGCTGCGGCAATCCATCCCGCATGGCGCCCCATGACTTCCAGAACAAAAATTTTCGTGGACGTCCGACACATCGACCGGACATCAAAAGACGCCTCGATCGTCGAGACGGCAATGTATTTGGCAACAGAACCAAAGCCCGGACAGCAATCCGTCAATGGCAGATCGTTATCGATAGTTTTCGGTACATGAATGGCCTGAATCGGATAACCCATCAAGGAGGAAAAACGCGAAATCTTGTAACAGGTATCCGCTGAATCGCCTCCGCCGTTATAGAAAAAGTAACCGATGTCGTGTGCTCTGAATACGTCCAGCAAACGCTCGAATTCTTTTCGGTCTTTTTCAGGATCGGCCAGCTTGTAACGGCACGAACCGAAAGCGCCACCCGGTGTATATCGCAATGCTGCAATATCTTCACGACTCTCCCTGCCGGTATCGATCAGTTCTTCAGTCAATGCCCCGACAATTCCGTTTCGGCCAGCCAGGACATTTCTGATTCTTTCAGGATGTTTTCTTGCTGTCTCTATCACACCACATGCGGAGGCATTGATAACGGCCGTAACACCACCCGATTGAGCATAAAAAGCATTTCTTGCTGTCATACGGACTCCAATCCATGAGCGAGAATGAAACCGGTAAACCGGATTCTGGAATAAGTGAAACTGGCGATACACCCAAAGATGCAAGCGGTTACAGCATATCGCTTTCCAATATGAACATTGTAGAACGAAAGAATTTGAAAAAATGTTTTAAAATCCAGTATTACGTCTAAAAAACACTGAATTTATTATTCCGTTTCTTTATCCTAATGAATTTCACGAGGCGAAACTTAAAGAAAATCACGATACCGTCCAAAAACGGCATCACTGCCAGTCAGGTATCCCTTCCGAAAGGTCACTGGAAAACAATGGAAGATTTTCTGTCGGAAAAATTTCCTGTTTTGACAAAAGAAGCATGGGGAAAACGTATTCTCTCGGGTGACGTTATC
>JAHYZB010000067.1:1844-34612 GCA_019424645.1 Oxalobacter formigenes | reverse complement strand
CAGTTCATGCAAAAATCCTTTCAAACCTTTTACCTTGATGCCGAAGTAAATCATCAGTACAACAACGCCCAATGAGATACCGACAGTACCATTTAAGTCCGAGGTCGGAACGGCTCGATGGTAAGGTATATAGCTACTCAGGCCGATCCATGAAAACACCTGGCTAAACAGGTCAACAGGAAGGAAGTCCATGGCGTTCATCAGGGAAATCCAGACGAACATGGTCAACGCCAAAGGAGCAATAAAGCGGCGATCTCCATGAACCTCTGCTTTGGATTGGCTATCTGCCATCTCCACCAATACTTCTACCAGAGACTGGACACGATTCGGGGTGGCAGAGGTAGCTTTTCTGGCGACGTAATACATAAACAAACAGGCAACGACACCGCAAAAAGCAGACCAGAAAACGGTATCCAGATTAATGATGGAAAAATCAATAATCTTTTCCTGATGACTGGTTCCAAAATTTTTAAGATGGTGTGTTACATATTCTGCCAATGTTGGCGAATGGGCATCTGCGGACATAGTCAACTCTTCGATTTTGACAATAAAAAAATATAGCTCTTAAGAACTAGTATATAGCTCACAATAAATGCAACCCATTTGACATCCTGATAAAGCCAGAAAACCAGAACCATCAGGACAATCGAGGTTGCGATCTTTACAAATTCCATTACAAAAAAGGTGGCAGGAATAATTTTGCGAAAGATTTTCTGAGCCAGAAAAAGTCCCACGAAAAAAATTACATTGGGAACTACACAACTTAATCCGGCCAGAATTGAAGAAATTCCCGAGGAACGTCCTCCAATCAATACCGCGATCAAGGCAATCGTTATCGCAATGCCACACTGCCACAATAATACACGTCCCAGTTTTGGTACCATAAATCCGATGACATCAAATAAGGTACGTGCCGTCAGTACGTTTCATCTTTTGTAAAAAGCAAGAAATTTACGCCCTGACTAACATCAAACCCCCAAATTATACTTGTGCTAAAGAGTGTCAGTCAACGAAACTTTGCACAATAAATATGCAAAATATTTCTTATTTGGTAATTCGTTGAAACTGTTTTTTTCTTTAAAAATTAGTTGGCTTCGCAATATTTTTAAAGCAAATTATTAATTTCGTTTTCATCCTTTGACGAATGCATTTCCTTTTCGCTCGTACCCGATGGAAGAAACAGGTCCATGACCCGGGATGAATTGAACGTCATCACCCAGTGTATACATGTTTTCCTTGATCGACTTTGACAGCTGGGTAAAGCTGCCTTTGGGAAGATCGGTCCGTCCAACCGAACCGGCAAAAAGCACGTCACCTGAAATGGCTACTTTGGAGGGAGCGTGGAAGAAAATGACGTGACCGGGAGAATGTCCCGGGCAATGAAAGACGTTCAGGGTTTCATTGCCAACAGTGACTTCATCACCCTGATCCAGCCAGCGATCAGGAGTGAATGGTTCGCCTGCAGGCAAGCCCCACATACGGGACTGTTCTGAACCGAGTTGTTCGAGAAGGTAGGCATCGTCTTTATGAGGCCCTTCAATAGGCACATCATATTCTTCAGCCAGCTTCCTGGCGCCTCCGCAATGATCGAGGTGACCATGTGTCACAAACACTTTTTCAAGGGTCAGGCCACGCTGTTTCAAGGCATCACTGATTTTATTGATATCTCCGCCCGGATCAACGACGGCCGCTTTATTTGTGTTTTCATCCCACATCAGCGTGCAGTTTTGCTGAAATGGCGTTACAGGAATGATTTGAAACTTCATGGCTGCTCACATTATAAAAGTTTGAAACGGGAAGTCTGGAGCAACAACTTTGATTTCATGCCCTTCAAATCAGGGGACTCAATAGCGTTGCCCGGGTCAAAACCGGAACATTATAGCCATAATTGTCCGATTTGAGACAAATCAATTCCAGTATCTTTATGTTTTTATGTGGATTTAATTGTCCTTGGCAAAATTATTTTGCAGTGGGCAGTCTTTTTTCGACACTTGCGGTAATTCGGCAAGGATGAGTTCCAGTTGTTGTAACTGGGTCGTGTCCGGATTTCGTATCCGGAATGAGCTTGACTCGGACAGTTTGCTGCGAACGTGTATCTGTGCATCGTCGAAACCGAGTTTTTGCAATTCGGCGACAAGATTTTTGGCGGCTTCTTCATTTTTGAATATGCCGAGTGAAATGGCGTTTTTGAATTGTGTCCCGTTTGTAATAAGGAAGTAATTGCTAATGTTTTTCTTCTGCAATTCACTTATACGTATTTCTGCAGTCTTTTTGTTTTTGGCTGAAGGAAGATAAACCATATAACTCGACGGGTTTTGCGTTTGAAACTGTTCTACAGAGCTGGCAGGCAGGAAATTTTTTATCTTTTTCCCAAAAAGTCCGGCGGAAGTTGCGTCGAATTCGCCAATTTCAAGGCAAGCGGTTGCTTCGCTGGCTTGTTCTGCTCTTGTGACTGGCTGTTCTGGTCCGGATTGGGAATTTATTTGCGCAGAGGGTAACAGACGAATTTTTTCCGGTTCGACAGGCTGGAGCTGTTGAGGCTCATCCTGTTTTTTGGGAGAGTCAGTATAAGTTTGTGTGGCGGCAAACATGACGATGTTAGCCACTAAAAGAATCCAGAAAGTCAGTTTCAACATAAGTTATTCAAAAAGCTTATTGTATGGATGATCTGTGCAAGCCGATCAATACAAGATTATCTATGATTCTGTGCGGGATAGAAAGATTGGGGGCAATATATCTGGCTGCACCGCCAGATAACAGGCACTTCACATTGTCGTATTGCTTTTGGTGATCAGTGACGGCTCTTTCGATCGCGCCTGCCTGTGCGTTGATGCAGCCACTCAAAATGGCATTTCCCGTTTCGTTGGCAAAATAGCTTATTTTGCTGTTTTGCTGGGCAACTTCGGGGAGCTGTGCCGTATTTTGTGCCAGGGATTCCGCCATCAGTTTCAGGCCGGGCAGAATCATTCCACCCATAAATGTTCCGTCGGGTGATATGGCGTCAATAGTGGTGGCAGTGCCGGCAGTAACGACAATCAGTGGCTGTTCGGGGTGTAGGGCTCTGGCGCCGACCATGGAGGCGAAACGATCGCTTCCGAGTTTGCGATAGTCCAGATAGGTATTCCGGATGCCAGCCAGTGAAGGCGCGGAATAAAACCATTCGATTTTTTGCGGTCTGGGTTGCAGTGTCTTGAGAAAATCAAAAAGGGCATTTCCAAGGTTTTGCCCTGCGACATTGGAAATGATGACGTGGTCAAATGGCGATTTCCGATGCAGGGCCTGCCAGGTGCCTTTCAGCGACGACAGTTCATGATGGCGAACTGTGCCGAATTCTTTCCAGCTGAGTCCATCAGCTGGAAATGACGGGCCGGAATGGGTCAGTGCCCACTTTATGAAAGTATTTCCCGCATCGACTAACAACATTTCAGGGCTATTCCTTTTTCAATCGTAAAGACACATCACCGGATCCGAGGGGCACACAGCCATCTGCCGTTTCAATGAGAAAACAATCTGGCTGATCAATTCGAGACGATCTTCCAGCCAGTTTTATTATTCTTTGGAACATTTTTCAGCCATTTTAACAAAATCGGGATATTGTTTTCTTTAATGCTCTGGCCATGGCGATTCCGACGGCAAGTGTCAGCCATAAATTTTATAAACCGGTTTTGAAAAAAGCGCAGTGACAGTAAAAAGGTCATGGATGAATCGGGAGAAAAATTCCACGTATTTGCATTGCTTCCTCTCATACACTCTTGCATGGAGAGAGGTCAGTAACAAAGAAGTCGAGTCCGTTTTGTATTTTTTGCAAGCCGTAATTAGTGGGCCGGACACTTTCGATGTCTTCTATATTTAACCCGCTTTTTTGTTGTTTTCGTATTTGAAAAAATGCAGACTGGGAAAAATGTTTCTTTAGTGCAATGCAAAGGAGCGATATAGTGTTAAAAATATGATAAATAACATAGTACGGTGTGAACATTATTCTTGTTTTAAACTTATTCGTGTTTAATAAAGTTATTATGTCATTTATTAATAAATGATCTGCACAAATTAAATAAGTTGAAATTTTGTACCAGACATTTAATCTAACAAGTTTTTTCCAATGCCGACTGATAAGGATAATACTCCCAGACTGGATCTGATCGATGCTAGCAAAGTGATTGCTAGGGGCTGTTGGCGCGTCGAGGTCCTGGCGTTGCCAGGAACGATCAACCGTCTGAAATCGACAATCCATAGCTATTCAGGCAAAACCGGTATTGTCTGGGATCTGACACAGATCCGGGAGCTGGATTACATCAGCGCCCAGTTTTTATGGCAAAGCTGGGGCGGCAAGCGACCAGCCAATCTGTCTCTTACTGAAGAACAGGGAAGGTTCTTTACCCGTCTTGAACAGGCAGGTTCCCTGAAATTGCCGGATAGAACAAAGCCTTTTCTCTGGCCATGGCAACGTTTCCGGGATATTGTCCACAAGGTTTCCGAGCATTTTTCCGGTATGGTTGCGCTTGTCGGCCAGTTGATGATCGATATTGTCAATTTTGCCAAAGCGCCCCGCCGTGGCCCCTGGACGGAAATTTCCGCCAATATTTATCACGCCGGTGCTCAGGCTTTGGGAATTACCGCCATCGTCGGTTTTCTGATCGGTGTTGTTTTGTCCTATCTGTCAGCACAGCAGCTTCATATGTTCGGTGGAGATGTTTTTCTGGTCAATTTGCTGGGAATCGGTATTCTTCGTGAATTGGGTCCGCTGCTGGCCGCTATTCTGGTTGCGGGTCGTTCAGGTTCATCCATGACTGCACAGTTGGGTGTCATGCGAGTGACCGAAGAGTTGAGCGCCATGCAGGTAATGGGGCTTCCTCAGGGGTTTCGCCTGATTATGCCCAAAGTTATCGCTCTGTCCGTTGTCATGCCGCTTCTTATTATCTGGACAGATGTGATTGCCCTGTTTGGGGGCATGCTGGCAGGAAGTTTTGAGATTGGCCTGTCCATGTCGTATTTTATGGCTTCATTGCCTGATGCAGTGCCGATTGCCAATTTCTGGATCGGGGTTGGCAAGGGATATGTTTTTGGTATTCTGATTGCATTGATCGCCTGTTATTATGGTTTGAAAATCAAACCGAATACGGAAAGTCTTGGGGAAGGTACGACCCGTTCTGTTGTGACATCCATTACTGCCGTGATTCTGGCTGATGCCATTTTCGCCATTGTTCTTCGAGGTGTGGGATTCTGATGAAGACTGAAAATGAAATTGTCATCGAAATTCGCGGATTGTGGACGCAGTTCGGAAATCATGTTGTCCACGAGGATCTGGATTTGACCATCAGGCGTGGAGAGATCGTTTCGATTGTCGGTGGATCTGGTTCTGGTAAGACAACGCTTTTGAGAGAAATACTGGGTTTGCAGAAACCGGCACGCGGTATGGTGAAAGTTCTGGGCATTGATATCGAAAAAGCGAATGCGGCCACCATGAGAAAGCTGGATGACAAATGGGGCATGCTGTTTCAGCAAGGTGCGCTTTTCTCGGCTTTGTCTGTTTTCGACAATGTGGCATTGCCTTTGCGCGAATTGAGAGGTCTGCCTGAATCCCTGATCAAGGAAGCGGTCTTGCTTAAGCTTCAGATGGCCGGGTTGACTCCAAACGATGCCATCAAAATGCCGTCGGATTTATCTGGCGGGATGATAAAGAGGGTTGCACTGGCTCGTGCCCTTTCACTGGAACCGGATTTGCTTTTTCTGGATGAACCGACAGCAGGACTTGACCCGGCTTTGTCTGACAGTTTTGTTGAACTCATTTCCGGTTTGCATGACGAATTAGGACTGACTGTCGTCATGGTTTCGCATGATCTGGACACTATTCTGGAATTATCGACTCAAATAGCGGTACTGGCTGACAAAAAAGTTGTTGCAAGCGGACCTCCGGAAGAGGTATTGAAGGTCAAACATCCATTTATCGAAGATTTCTTTCTGGGTAAACGGGGCAGTAAAGTTATAAAGGCATTGCCGGAATTGAGTGCCGAAATTGGTATAAGAGGGAATGATGGAAAATAAATCTCATGCGTTTATAGCAGGATTATTTACAGTTTGCCTGGTGGCGGCGGCCTTGTTGATTGTCTGGTTTCTCAACATGGACAGAACAGTCAAGCAGCCCTATATGATCGCAACCAATTTGTCGATCCCGGGCTTGAATCCCCAGGCAACGGTCCGGTTTCGAGGTCTCGATGTCGGTAAAGTCACCAATATCGCTTTCAACAAGGATGATCCCGGTGAAATCCTGATTTATTTCGAGGTAAAGGAAGATACACCGATGACGGAATCGACCTTTGCCACCCTCTCCTATCAGGGAGTAACGGGTATCGCTTCCATTGAACTGAACGATGATGAAACCAGTAACAAACGTTTGGTGACCTCGGCAGAAAATCCGGCGCACATCGAAATGCGCTCCAGTTTGCTCAATGAATTGCAGCAGAGGGGTCTGGATATCCTGAAGCAGGTCCAGAGTGTGTCAACCCAACTGACCGTACTTTTCGATGAAAAGAATCGGGAAACGATGGTCCGGACCTTCGAAAATATCAGCAAGGCCGCAGCTGCATGGGAAAAAGTCGGAAAGCAGCTTGAACCGACAGTTAACCAGCTTCCAGAAACCGCAATGGAAGCCAGAAAAACGATTATTTCCATTAACGAAGCTTCACAGGATGTGAAAGCCCTGACCCAGAAAGCGAATGCGTTGATGGAAAGTGACGTCGACAGCGATACGGTACAGCGTCTGGATTCACTTGCGGAAGATGCCAAAACGACGCTCTATAACGTCAATAAGGTTTTGCAACAATACAAACAAAGACCGTCAGGCTTGTTGTTCGGTGCCAAGGGCCCGGCCCCCGGGCCAGGTGAACCCGGCTTCAGAGCTAACGGAAATTAGGATATTTACCAGAGTAAGGAACTCGTGATGTCAAAACAGTTCAGACTTTTCGTCGCCGCCATGTTGAGTGTTTTTTTGCTGGGCGCCTGCGCTCTTGGCGATGGCAGACCGCCTGCCACCCTGTACGATTTCGGGCCCCTGAAAACGAATGATCTCGTTCATTTACCGAACGACATGCCTGTCATCAGAACGAGAGTCCATTCACCTGAGTGGATGAGCGAAAATCTGATGTATTACCGTCTGAATTACGTTAATGATCAACAGGTACGGTTTTATACAGAAAGCAGCTGGAATACCAATCCTTCAAAACTCTTCAAGAACCGGCTGGACTCCTATCTTGCTTCGGCAGGCAGTACTGTTACGGGATTCAGAACTACATCGCCTACCCTGACCATTCGCATTTATCTCGAAGATTTCGGTCAGCATTTCACAAGCGCGTCTGCCAGTGTCGGGCATGTCTCCCTGAGGGTATCCCTGTTCAGGGGAAAAGACCTGATAGCGCAAAAAAGTTTTACACGCGACGCTCCGGCAACGACGGCAGATGCTGCTGGAGGAGTCCGTGCCATGGCTCAGGCGACCGATGCTGTTATCGGTGATATCCTGAACTGGATGGTGACTTCCAGATAGCGCGTCGTCAGACCAATGCAGCCGGTTTGAATTTCAACTGTTTGGCAGTCTGCCTGTCTGATTCTGTTTACAAGATATTCAGGAATTATTAACATGAGGCGACTTTCCTTCATTTAAGGGAAGTCGTTCAATGTACTGATCAAGCTTACAGAGGTGATTTTATGAATGCAGACACTCAATTATTTTTTGTCACCGGAGCGGCCGGAAAACTGGAGTGTGCGCTGGATTTGCCAAAAGCAGATCCTTCAGGCATTGTGTTGATCGCTCACCCTCATCCACTTTATGGCGGAACGATGAGCAATAAAGTGGTCCAGATGATCGCAAGAACATTTGTCGCACTGGACTATATTTCTGTACGCATGAATTTCCGTGGAGTCGGTGCTTCGGAAGGGACGCACGATTTCGGGAATGGCGAAACCGACGATATGGCCGTTCTTCTCGACCATATCAAAAAACAGTATCCCGGTCTGCCTCTCGTTCTGGGTGGTTTCTCGTTCGGAACCTATGTCCAGTCAAGGTTGCAGCAGAAGCTTGCGACGGAAGGGCAGCCACCTGAACGAATGGTATTCGTGAGTGCCACAGCCGGAAAGTGGGCAGTCGATTCCGTTCCTGCCAATACATTGCTGATTCACGGCGAACTGGATGAAGTCGTTCCCTTGTCCGATGTCTTCAACTGGGCGCGTCCGCAGGATTTGTCCGTTGTGGTTGTTGCCGGCGCCGATCATCTTTTCAATCATAAATTGCACCATATCCGTAACATCATCACGACCGTTTTCCATCATTGAGTCCGGAGCAGCAAGAATCGGTATCGATTCCGAACAGTATTTTCATGAAAAAAAGCAAGTTTGCCGTCTTATTTCTGTTTTTCTGGTGTTTTCTCTTCAACGTCCATGCTGCAGGTGTATCCGCACCGACCTTGACGTCGAGGTCATGGCTTCTGATTGATGTTGTCAGCAATCAGGTTTTGGCGTCTTACAACAGTCAGGAGCGCATCAGGGCCGGGACTCCTGCACGCCTGATGACGGCTTATCTTGTTTTTGGTGCGATCAAGGATGGAAGGCTGAGTCTGGATAAAGCTGTTGTCATCAATGATGAAATTGGTGAAATGAAATCAGGCGGCCCAAGAATGTTTCTCCAGCCAGGCACTTCAGTGACGGTTCAGCAATTGATTGACGGGCTGATTGTACAGGGGAGTGATGATGCCGCACTGGCTCTTGCACTGACCGTTTCGGGAAATGAGAAGACATTTGTTGACCTGATGAATCGGGAAGCAGTTCGTCTGGGAATGAAATCGACGAATTTTACACATCCATACGAAACGGTCGATAAGGACAGCTATTCGACACCCAATGATTTGTCGGTTCTTGCAGTCAATCTGATTCGGGATTATCCGGATTACTATTCCAATTTTTCCACGCGGGAATTTACTTATAACAAAATCACGCAGCGTAATCCAAACCGGCTTTTATGGGTCGATTCAACGGTGGATGGCCTTGTTACTTCTGCGAGTGTGAAGGATAACATGGTGGTTTCTGCACGGCGCGACAGTGTTTTGGGAGAGCGCCGGATGCTGTCTATTGTCGTCGGTGCCGTTTCCGATCAGGTTCGGGCACAGGAAAGTCTGAAGTTGTTGAACTGGGGATTCCAGAATTTCGATACGATCAGGTTATATGAAAGAAATCAGGTTGTGGCATCACCGGAAGTATGGAAAGGATCAAGCGGTGATGTCGATATCGGGTTTAATGTCGATACATATGTGTCGGTTCCAAAAGGGGAAATATCCCGGCTGAGAACGGTTCTGGAGCGAAGCGATCCCCTCATTGCCCCAATTAATGAGGGATCACAGGTGGGTGTGCTGAAAATACTTGTTGGTGATAAAGTCATTGCCGAGCTGCCTGTGCTTGCGCTGGAGCAGATCAATGTTGCCAGTTTTCTGGGCATAATCTGGGATACTATCCGGTTATGGTTTAAATAGAAGGAGTCCATTATGAGCTGCGATTGCAATGAAAATCCCATCCAATATCCGTGCGATTTCCCGATCAAGATCATGGGAGAAAAAAGAGACGATTTTGCCCAGACAATGACGGATGTCATCCGTTTGCACGATCCCCTTTTCGATGCCGCTACGCTTGGCATGCGTTTGTCATCACAGGGTAACTATCTCTCCCTGACAGCGACAGTCAAGGCAACCAGCCGGGAACAACTCGATAACCTTTACAGGGCTTTGTCTTCCCATCCAATGGTCAAGGTTGTCCTTTAATGTCGCCAGGGTCGGGCATTCATGGAAAACACCTGTATACACGATGAGATTGCCGCTGTCCCGGTGATTGTCAAACGGCTCGGGCGACTGTCGTATGAGGCTGTTTTTCAGGAAATGCTCGAATTTTCCGCCAGCCGTAACAGGCAGACACCTGATGAAATTTGGGTAGTGGAACATGAACCTGTTTTTACACTCGGCCAGGCAGCCGATATGTCCCATGTCATCAATGCCCATCAGTTACCTGTTATCCAGACAGACCGGGGAGGTGAAGTCACTTATCATGGTCCGGGGCAGGCGGTTATTTATCCCCTCATTGATTTGCGCCGGCGCTTCAATGATAAATTACTCGTGCGTGAGCTGGTTTTCAGAATTGAAGCGGCCATCATCGATGTGCTGGCTCTCCATAATATTATTGGTGAACGTCGTGCCGGAGCGCCAGGCATTTATATCCCGCATCTTCCGGAGTATGGTATCAATCAGGGAGCCAAAATTGCGGCGCTGGGTCTGAAGGTCAAAAGTAGCGGAACCGTTTATCATGGTCTGGCATTGAATGTGACAATGGATCTTGAACCCTTTACGTGGATCGATCCATGCGGGTATGCCGGACTGAAAGTCACTGACATGAAATCACTTGGTATCGATTGCTCTCTTGAAGATATTCAATCAGGACTGGTCGAAGCCTTGTGTGACCGGCTGGATTTGAAATGGGAGCGATAGAACGGATGGAGTCAGAATAATGTCCCAAAAAGATTCAGCAAAGGATATTTTGCCTGATGAAGATATTCACAGGCAAAAAGGAGCGCTGAAAACAGCGCGTATTCCCATAAAGATCCAGCCTGCCGAAAAATTGCCCAAGCCGGACTGGATTCGGGTAAAGGCCGGTTCGTATTCATCCCAGTTTCATGAGGTCAAAAACCTGTTGAAGGAGCAGGAACTCGTGACGGTTTGCGATGAAGCGAGCTGCCCGAACCGCGGGGAATGTTATGGAAACGGAACAGCCGCTTTCATGATCATGGGTGACAGGTGTACGCGCCGTTGTCCTTTTTGTGACGTTGCGCACGGTCGTCCCGATCCGCTCGATGCAAAAGAACCCGTACGGCTCGCCAAAACCATATCGGCTCTGGGCCTGTCTTACGTCGTTGTCACTTCAGTTAACCGTGATGATTTGCGCGATGGAGGGGCTTCCCATTTCAGCGAATGCATCAGGGCAATCAAACGCAGTTCGCCGAATACACGGGTGGAAATACTGACCCCGGATTTTCGGGGAAAAGCAGACAGGGCACTTGACGTGCTTTGCCAGAATCCCCCTGACATTTTCAACCATAATCTCGAAACAGTTCCGCGTTTGTACCTGCAGGCACGTCCCGGAGCCGATTATTCGATGTCCCTGGATTTGCTGAAGGCTTTTGGTGAAAGGTGTCCCGATGTACCGACAAAGTCCGGGTTGATGGTCGGGCTTGGGGAAACGGATGAGGAAATTACAGGGGTCATGGAAGACCTGAGACGTCATGGAGTTTCCATGCTGACGATTGGCCAGTATCTGATGCCCTCTTCCAGCCATTTGCCGGTTTTGAGGTATGTCGATCTTTCGACGTTCGACAGATTGCGGCTGCTTGCCGAAAAGATGGGGTTTGTCCACGCTGCCATCGGTCCGATGGTAAGGTCGAGTTACCATGCTGACCTGCAGGCCAGAGGAGTTGAAGTGAAGTAGACACCTCACTTCAACTATTCATTGATATCAGAGTCTTTCGATCAGGTCGATTTCATCTCTGGTTATACCGAAAAGTTCATAAACGACGTAGTCAATTTCATATTCGGCATGAGCGATGTCGGCATTGAGGTCGAATACTTTTTTCCGTTCCTGATAAAAATAATCGTGCCATAGCTGCAAATCGTCTTCAGCGATATCTGTATTAAAGGAAGTGTTGATTTCAGAGCGGAAGGCTTCGAATTCATATGCAAACCAGTTGTGAAGTTTCCGGGTCAGTTTGGAAGACAGACCGTCAGGCAAGAGGTTATAAGCCGTCATTCCCCGGAAATGTTTGACCAGATCGTTGCGGGTCAGAACCGTGTCATGGCAGTAATCGGACAACTGTCCCATTCTTCCGCGGATCAGGCCCGGTGCATCCGGAATCGGCAGATTTTCAATCTGGGTGGCTGTCAATTCAAAGACACCGTCTTCTTTTCTGACCGAGCTTTGCCTGATCAGATACCAGAACAGGGACGAGTTCAGCAAGGCGACGAGATAGTAATCGGACTCGGTAATGTAAAACCCACCCTGTCCGAAAACGTCTCCCGATTTATCGACCGAGAAAGTTGAATTGAACGATTCTTTCGCAAAGCCGAGCTTTTGCCCGAACATTTTTTCCGGATGGGCGCCGCTATTCTGGAGTTCGTACCATTTCTGGGACCCAGACCGTTTTTCGAGTTTATCCCTGAAAGCTTCCAGATGTTTTTTGATCGCCGGATAGTCGTCGATATTGTAGAGATTTTCCGGAGTATAAATCAGCCATAGCGACCGGTTGTCCGTGGCCCATTTTTCGATATCCTGTTTTTCTGCAAATGGCTTGAGGATATCGGCAGAACGGGGATCTTCCCCAACCAGTTTTGTTTTGGTCGCTTCATCGACAATGAAAGCTTCATCAAGCCCGGTTGTAATACCCTTATGAACAGAACCGTACATTTCTTTCAAAGTCGGATAATTTCCTGCCAGCTTTTCATGTAACAACTTTACGGCACTTTCATGAAGCCACTTTGCCGTTTTGCCCGACATAAGATTATCGGCATTCATCAGCAGGTAGAAACGTTTGAAAGCGGCATCGTCTTCCAGAAGATCGGTGAGGTTGAAGCGTTCAAAGCTTTTTTCCTTGCGGGAAACAGGATAAAGACGGATTTCGTTCAGGTTGGTCATCAGATAAAATCCGCTTTTTGAGACTTCTTCGGTTTTCCATGCTTTTTCAAGGAAGGTCTTTTCCTGTGCGGAAGAGATACCGAAACCATCAATGAGTTTCACGGCCGCGCCTGTTTCATCTTTGGCAGTATTTTGAATGAATATATCGAAAAAACGGTCAGGCGATGTGTTCAGTTCAATTGCACTGGCCTTATATCCCAGCAATTTTTCGAGAATGACTTGAGCAAATGCCGAACATTGGGCGGAGCTGTCTTTTTTCCTGAGTTCATCAAGCCCTTTTATCCACGCTTCCAGAACCATTTTTGAAGGGGACACGCTGGAGGGAGATTTCAATTCGTTCTCAAGGATGCCCGTATGGAAAAGTGAAGTTGCCGGTTTATTGTCTGTATTTTCCATCGATTTATCTCATAAAAAAAGAAAGTTGGACGAATTATTCAAAAGTACAAGTTTAATCGGTTGAGGAGTAAAAAAACAATATATAAACGTCGATTGTACTAAACATTAATAAAAGAAAAACCGATTTGAATGTTTCCGAAGAGCCGGATGGCACACCGCGCACGAAGCAGGTATAAAAAAACGGCCCATTGACAATGCAAGAGCCGTTGATCCAGTTCGGTTCGAATATTTTTTACTTCGCTTTTTTGGCCCCTTTTCTGGATACCGCTTTTTCCTTTTGAGCTTTTGCAACGAGTGCATCCATTACTTTCAGGGTCTGAATATGCATTTCCTGTTCTGTCAGGTCCATCTGGTTTCCGGAGCTGACAATCGCGGGAGAGGTCAGATATTTTCCGTCGATAATAATCATCGGGACGCCTTCGATTTCGTAAGTGGATTGCATTTCGACAGCTTTGTTGCCCAGCATCTTCACGTAAAAAGACTTGTACATTTCAGCAAATTTCTTGCGGTCGATACCCTGCTTTTCGACGAAATCGAAAATCTGTTCATCCGTTCTCAGATTGACCCGTTGTACCTGAACGGCTTCAAAAATCTTGTGATGAAGTTCATTGGTCAGCTCATCCATGGCCGACAGGGTATAAAACATTCTCTGGTGCGGTTCCATCGATTCACTGAATTTGACGGCAACCCGTTTGAAAACGATATTCTTTTTCTGTTTCCGGGCCCAGTTGGTCAGCGTTGTATCGAATGCATAGCAATGGGGGCAAAAATATCCGAAGAATTCGATGATCTCGATTTTGTTGCCGGTATTGGTCGGCTGAGATACTTTCAGAACCTGGTAATCAACGTTTTTCTGCGGATTGGCTGGGGAGGCGAATGCTGCTGTTGCTATCATGCCGACCAGTACGGCAGCGATTAATCGATAAAATAATCTGATCATTTTATTTATTTGGTCCGGGTTATCGTTGTTTTAATACCGTTTTGCGTCAGTTTGCTGTGAGCGCTGTTTACATTACTGCTTTTATAAGGTCCCAAGCGTACACGATAAACTTTTCCATTATTTGATGTCGCTTCAGAGATGGATGATTCAAAACCGAGCAATGCCAGATTGCCACGCATGTTTTCAGCATCCGTTCTGTTTTTGAAAGCGCCAGCCTGCAGCCAGTAAACTGCCTTATCTTCCGCTTTAACAGTCTCTTTCTGTTTGATGGCGGCAGCGATAGGATCTTTTTCCTGAGCCGACGAAGCCGCAGGGCTCGTATTATTCGTTGGTGTTGACGCTGTTGTTCCTGTCACACGGGTACCGTCTGGAGCCGTTGCTGAATTTGTGGCTGGTCTGGCGTCCTTGCCATAAAGAGTCTGATTTGGATCAGTTGCCGGTGTAGTGGCTGTCGCGGGGACAGGCGCACTTTCCGGTTTGTCCTGTCGGCCGGCAAACGGGATCGGTGTTCTGGTGATCAACAGGGCCACGATGACAGCAATAACCAGTCCGGTAATCAGGCCGATGATAAATCCCAGGAATGTGCCGCCTTTTTGATTTTTCAAATTCATCATATTGAAATCACATTTTGGTTGGTGCAGAAACGCCCAGCAATGCCAGACCGTTCCGTAAAACCTGTCGGGTCGCTTTCAAAAGAGCAAGACGTGCCAGTTTGACTGTTTCGTCATCGACCAGGAATCGCTCTGCATTGTAATATCCGTGGAGTTCTCCAGCCAGTTCACGCAAATAGAAAGCAACCAGATGAGGGCTTAATTCTTCCTGTGCTCTGGACAGGATGTCCGGATAATCCGACAACTTGGATAACAGTGCGTACTCGTGAGGCGATGTCAGCGACGACAGATCGACATTGTCGAGAATGGATTCATTGCCACCCCATTGCGAAAATACCGAACAGATGCGTGCATGAGCATACTGAACGTAATATACGGGATTTTCATCCGATTGGGATAGCGCCAGATCGACGTCGAAAACGAATTCCGTATCCGCCTTCCGGGATATCAGGAAGAAACGCACGGCATCCCTCCCACGGACGACATCACCTGCACCGGACCATTCAATCAGATCCCGAACCGTAACGTAGGAGCCGGCACGTTTGGAAATTTTCACTTCAGCGCCGTCCTTCATGACGGTCACCATTTTATGCAGGACATAATTCGGGAAAGCTTTCGGTATTCCCTTGTTGACACCCTGCAAGCCGGCACGAACGCGCGCTACCGTACCGTGATGGTCGCTGCCCTGAATATTGATGACCTTGTCGAAACCGCGCGAGAACTTGTTGATGTGATAGGCGACATCCGGCACAAAATACGTATAAGTGCCGTCGGTTTTGCGCATCACACGATCCTTGTCGTCGCCATATTCCGTCGTTCTCAGCCAGAGTGCGCCTTCGTTTTCGAATGTTTTCCCTTCTTTGGTCAGGGTATCGACGGCGTCCTTGACCTTGCCGTCGCGATAAAGGGACGATTCAAGGAAGAAATTGTCGAAATGAATGCCGAATGCATTCAAATCGTTATCCTGTTCGTTGCGCAAGTAAGCCACGGCGAATTCACGGATCGATTTCAGGTCGTCCGGATTGCCGGATGCCGTAACGGTTTCGCAGTTGCGGGCCGCGACCGTTTTTTTGGCAAGAAAGTCAGCGGCAATGTCGGCAATGTAATCGCCGTTATAGGCACTTTCCGGCCAGCCGTTTCCACCCGGCTTCAATCCTTTTGCACGTGCCTGAACCGATAAGGTCAGGTTATCGATCTGTACACCCGCATCGTTGTAGTAGAACTCGCGGGTGACATCATAGCCTTGAGAGGCAAAGAGTGCCGAGATGGAATCGCCGAGTGCACCCTGCCGTCCGTGACCTACATGCAGGGGGCCGGTCGGATTGGCAGAAACAAATTCAACCATGACCTTACCGCCGTTACCGGTATTGCTGAACCCGTATTTTTCCTTTTGATCAATAACTGCTTTCACAACATCCTGTTTTGCTGACGCAGTGAGTCGGAGATTGATAAAACCGGGACCGGCGATTTCGCCCGATTCAATCAGGCCCTTATGCAAGGGGTTGGCCAAGAGGGAAGAAAGGATCGTCTGGGCAATTTCGCGCGGATTTTTTTTCAGGGGTTTCGACAACTGCATGGCAATATTGCAGGCAATATCGCCATGAGAAGCATCCCGTGGCCTTTCCAGCGCAATGACTGGCTGTTTTTCGAGCCTTTGTCCATCAATAATGGCATTGACGGCATCCTGTAATAAACCCGAGATGAGTTGTTTCTGTTGTGCAAGCATGGAAATGGCAAAAATCTGTAATCAGTAAAGGACGGTTTCGGTCTTATTCTGCCGAAAATAGAAATTATACTGTTTCGGCAAAATTAAAGGGGATTTGCGGACCTTATTCCATAAAAAAACGCCTGACCGGTCAGCCAGGCGTTACAGGAAGGAGAGTAATGAATATGGTTGTTTATCTCGGGCCGGGACCGCCTCTGTGGCCATAGCCGCCATAGCCACCCCCCCGGTGGTAACCACGATTGAACAGGGATTCGTTGTCGAAAGTTTTCTGTTGTTCAGGGGTCAGTTTGTTATAGAACGTTTTAAGAGCAGAGAGCTGGTTGGCCATTTTGCCTTCGCGTTCTTTCATGCGGTCCAGCATGGTTTGCATGCGTTGAGGGGCCGTCATTTTTTCAATGTCCGCACGTGAGATGGGTTTCCATGAATTGTAGTTGGCGTCGACGACGGCCAGATAGTTCTTCCATGCTTTTTCCTGATCGGCATTCAATTTCAGCTGATCGTGCAAGGCACTCTGGCGTTGCTGTCTGTAATGATGCCAGCGTTCCATATGGTAGCCACGGTTATCCTGATCAACGTAGCAGTTACCAGGGCCGGGACCACCCATATTCATCGGGCAACCATCGTAGCCGCTATCCGCAGGAGCTGCAATGGCAGCCGTTCCGAGGATAGCTCCACTTAATCCCATTGCGGCGATTCCGGCAATCAGGCATTTGTTCAAAATTTTCATTCTTTTTCCTTTCGGATGTATTAAACGAGGTGTGCACGTAAAGAAGTATACGGTCCCATGCTTTTATACGTAAGGTTTTGAGCAAATGAATGTGTAACAGTTTGTTTCCACTGATTTCGCTCAAATTAATGAAAGATAAGAAAAGATAAAGGCAAGAAGGAAGAAGAACGTGGGCGGAAAATGGAAAAACAAAAAACGGCAAACAGTTTGTTACTGTTTGCCGTTCATTTGAGCTGAAGTGAATCAGGCTTCGTATTTGTTGACGAGGTGTCCGACGCCGTCGATAACAACTTCAACTGTGCTGCCCGGTTTCATGGAACCGACGCCGACGGAAGTACCGCAGGAGATGATATCGCCCGGTTCAAGAGTCATGTCATGGGAGATCATGCTGACCAGTTTGAATGGACGGAAAATCATGTCTGCAACCGGATAGTTCTGGCGTTCCTGATCGTTCAGGATGGTCTTGATAACCAGTTTGTCCGGATCGTCGATTCCGGAAACGATGCCAGGGCCGAAAGAACCGAAGGTATCGAAGCCTTTTGCACGGGTCCACTGTGCGAAGGTCGGATCTTTCTGGATCAGTTGGCCGGCAGTAACGTCATTTGAACAGGTATAGCCAAAGATGTAGTCTTTGGCATCTGCTTCGGAAACTTCCTTGCAGCGTTTGCCGATGACGATTCCGAGTTCACCTTCGTAAACGACTTTGCCGTCGTAAGAATTCGGTTTCTTGACGATTTCGCCGTCAGCAATATAGGACGTGCTTGGTTTCAGGAGATAAAGAGGTTCTTCCGGAATAGCAACGCCCAGTTTGTTTGAAAGAGCGTAAAAGTTATTCCACAACAGGACCATCTTGCTGGGTGAACAAGGCGTCATCAGTTTGACGTCTGCACGCTTGACAGTTTCGCCAGTTGCTTTTGGATTGTCAAACATGTCACCACTGTAGACACTGATGGTATCTCCTTCCAGTGTACCGAATTTGACTGCATCGCCTTGTTTGAAACGTACCCAAGTTTTCATCTTCTCTCCTTAATAAACATTGCAGGAAGCTTTTTTGCAGCATCCTGAAAATGGTATTCCTTAAAAAAGGAACAACTTCGCCCGGTGATTTGCCGGACTATTGTCATAAATTAACCAATGGCTTAGAAAAACCATCATAACCGAACTGCTTCAAAATTGGTATAAACAATGAACCAGTTTTTTACTTTTACGACTGGGTGCCAAGATGCCCGTCAGTGGTGGCATCGCAAAAGAGCAACAGAAATAAAAAAAGCCGGAAGATTTAAGCTTCCGGCCTGTGGATTCCATTACATGAAGGAAATCATGATATCGCCGAATTCTGAAGTCGATACCTGTTTCGCATCGTTCATCAGGCGGGCGAAATCAATGGTGACCTGTTTTGAGGAAATGGCTTTTTGCATCGAATTAATGACCATATCGGCTGCCTCTGTCCAGCCGATATGACGCAACATCATTTCAGCTGAAAGAATCAGTGAGCCCGGGTTCACGTTGTTCTGCCCGGCCATTGTTGGTGCAGTACCGTGAGTCGCTTCAAAAATGGCGATGGAATCGGAAATATTGGCGCCCGGTGCGATGCCGATACCGCCAACCTGTGCAGCCAATGCGTCGGAAACATAATCGCCGTTCAGATTCAGTGTCGCCAGAACGCTGAATTCGGCAGGACGCAGCAGGATTTCCTGCAGGAAGGCGTCAGCCAACACGTCCTTGACGACGATTTCCTTTCCGGTTTTCGGATTTTTGAATTTGCACCATGGACCTTTGCCGATGACTTCAGCTCCGAACTCACGTTTTGCCAGGGCGTAACCCCAGTCACGGAAGCTGCCTTCAGTAAATTTCATGATATTGCCCTTGTGAACAAGGGTGACGGATGGGCGGTCATTGTCGATCGCGTACTGAATAGCCTTGCGGACCAGACGTTCGGTACCTTCGCGGGAAACCGGCTTGATGCCGATACCGGAGGTCTGCGGGAAACGGATCTGGCTGACGCCCATTTCTTTTGTGAGGAAATCGATGACTTTTTTGGCTTCAGGAGAACCTTCGGCCCATTCGATACCGGCGTAAATGTCTTCAGTATTTTCGCGGAAGATGACCATGTCGGTTTTTTCCGGTTCACGCAGCGGTGAAGGGACACCCTGGAAATAACGGACAGGACGCAGGCAGACATAAAGATCCAGGCGCTGTCTCATGGCGACGTTCAGCGAACGGATGCCGCCACCGATCGGAGTCGTCAATGGTCCCTTGATAGAGATAACGAAATCTTTCATCGCTTCGAGGGTCTCGTCAGGAAGCCAGACGTTTTCGCCATAAACTTTCAGGGATTTTTCGCCCGCATATACTTCCATCCATTCGATCTTGCGCTTGCCGCCATATGCTTTTTCAATGGCAGCGTCGATGACTTTGCGCATGACAGGTGTCACATCGATACCGATGCCATCGCCTTCGATGAACGGAATAACTGGATGGTCGGGTACGTTCAGTGAAAAATCAGGATTGACCGTGATTTTGTCACCGGACTGGGGTACTTTAATATGTTGATACATCAGAAGCTCCGGAATAATCTTTTAAATCAATAAAGCAAAACCATTCATAAACACGGATCAGACAACAGCACCGTCGGCATTGCCCTTTTCCTTGATCGGTTTGACCAGATCCTCACGTTTGATACCCAGCCAGATAGCAATGGCGGCAGCAACGAAAACGGAAGAATAAATACCGAAACAGATACCAATTGTCAGCGCGATCGCAAAGTTGTGCAAGGTTGGACCGCCGAAAAGCAGCATCGATAAAACCATGATCTGGGTACAGCCGTGGGTGATAACCGTTCTGGAAATCGTGCTCGTAATGGCGTGATTCACGATTTCCTTGACAGTCGCTTTTCTCATCTTGCGGAAATTCTCTCGAATACGGTCGAAAATAATGACGGATTCATTCACCGAATACCCCAGAATTGCCAGCACGGCTGCCAGTACAGAGAGCGAAAATTCCCACTGGAAGAAAGCGAAGAACCCGAGAATGATCACGATATCGTGTAGGTTCGCGATAATCGCCGATATGGCGTATTTCCATTCGAACCGGAATGCCAGATAAATGATGATACCGATGACCACCATTCCCAGGGCCATCAATCCGTTATGCGTCAGTTCATCCCCGACCTGTGGTCCGACAAATTCAACCCGTTGCAGATGGACATCAGGATTCTGCTGGGTCAGCGCGGCCATAACCTTGGCGCTTTGTTCGGCGGAAGTCACATCTTTCTGCAGGGGCAGGTTGATCATGACGTCCTGTGCGCGGCCGAAATTCTGGACCTGAAAATCGTCACCGAAACCAAGTTCTTTGATAGTGCCGCGAATGCCTTCCAGATCGGCGGCTTTCTGGTAATTGACTTCCATGACCGTTCCGCCGGTAAACTCGACGGACAGATGCAATCCCTTGTGCCAGAGGAAAAAGACTGCGGCAAGGAATGTGATGAATGAAATGATATTGAATATCAGCGCATGGCGCATGAAGGGAATATCTTTTTTGATTCTAAAGAATTCCATAATCGATCCTGTTAATTATCCGTATGTAAATTAATTTTTTGTGTAATCCGCCGGGGTATGGCCTCTCCATACCTGCCCGATCGAAAGTGACGTGAGTTTCTTTCTTCGTCCATACCAGAGATTGGCAATACCTCTGGAAACAAAAACGGCAGAGAAAAGCGACGTCAGAATACCGATGACGTGGACGACCGCGAAACCGCGAATCGGCCCGGAACCGAATATCAACAGCGCCAGACCGGCGATCAAAGTCGTAACGTTCGAATCGAGAATGGTTGCCCATGCATGTGCGAACCCGTTTGAAATAGCCGTTTGCGGGGAATGATCCATGCGGAGCTCTTCGCGGACACGTTCGTTAATCAGCACGTTCGAATCGATCGCCATACCAAGCGCCAGCGCAATAGCGGCAATACCCGGTAGTGTCAGCGTAATCTGCATGAGAGACAGAATGGCGATCAGCAACAGAAGGTTGACCGACAGGGCAATGACGCTGAAGAGACCGAAAACCATGTAGTAGAGGATCATGAAGATGGAAACGACTGCAAATCCGTACAAAGTGGACAGGAATCCCTTCGTGATGTTTTCTGCGCCAAGTTGAGGCCCGATCGTCCGTTCCTCGATGATCTGCATCGGGGCTGCCAGTGAACCGGCACGCAAGAGCAGGGCCAGATCGGTTGCAGCCTCTGGCGTATTCATACCCGTGATCTGGAATTTGGAACCCAGTTCGTCACGGATGGAAGCGACAGTCAGGACTTCGCCCTTGCCTTTTTCAAACAGGACGATAGCCATCAGCTTGCCGATTTTGCCGCGGGTTGCCTGACGCATCTTGCGACCGCCATCGCCGTTCAGGTCGATACTGACGGCTGGTTGCTGATACTGGTCGAAGCTGGCTGACGCATTGGAAATGTAATCGCCGGTAATGACCGGGTCTTTATACAGGACGACCGGTGCACCCTTGCCGAGACGGAAAAGTTCGGAACCCAATGGTACGGCGACAGATTCTTCGGTGCCACGTGTAACCGATTCATCCACCATGCGGACTTCAAGTGTGGCGGTACGGCCAATAATGTCTTTGGCGCGTGAAACGTCCTGAACCCCCGGCAACTGGACAACGATACGGTCTGCGCCCTGTTGCTGGATGACCGGTTCGTTAACACCGAGTTCGTTGACCCGTTTGGACAGGGTGGCGATATTCTGTTTGACGCTGTTTTCCTTGACCTGTTTAATGGCCTCAGGGCTTAGGGAAAGGATCAGTTTGTTGCCGCCATCTTCGCGCAGTGTGACGTCAGACATTTGGCCTTTGAAGATTTTTTCGGCCTGCTGACGTGTCTGCGCGTCGGTAAACTGCATCTCAACTGTATCGCGGACGCGGGTCAGGCCGGAATAACGGATGTTCTTTTCACGCAAGAGATTGCGTGCTGAAGTCTGCATCCCGGCAATTCTTGAGTTCAATGCGGCATTAACGTCAACCTGCATGAGGAAATGGACGCCGCCACGAAGGTCGAGACCGAGATACATCGGCAACGCATGCATGCTCTGGAGCCATTGCGGGGTGTTGGGCAAGAGGTTGAAAGCGATGCTGTATGTCGGGTCAGCCGGGTCGGTATTCAGTTTGCTTTCAAGCACCTCTTTCGCCCTGAACTGGACTTCGGTATTGGTGAAACGGACCTTGATGGTCGAATGCATACCGCTGTTGTCAAAGAAGATGCCGTCGGTCTCGATATTGTTGTCTTTCAATATGCTTTCGACTTGCCCCATCATGGGGGGATCGATTTTGACGGTCGATCGGACACTGCTGATCTGGACGGCAGGTGATTCACCGAAGAAGTTCGGAAGTGTGTAAATGATGCCGAACACAATTGCTGCGGCAATGATGAGGTATTTCCAGAGTGGGTAACGATTCATAATGATTCAGGGGTTGAAAATGCCGGTTCATTCTGAACTGGCAATCCAGTCACAATTTTCTGGGGCTGTTACAGCGTTTCGATGGTACCGTTCGGAAGCATTGAAACAATGGATGCTCTCTGAATGATGATTTCCGTGCCTTCAGCAATCTGCAAGGTCAGGAAGTTTTCAGAAACCTTCGTGACTTTTCCGACAATTCCGCCGGAAGTCAGCACTTCGTCGCCAACTGTCAGGGCACTGATCATTTCGCGCTGTTCTTTCTGTTTTTTCTGCTGGGGGCGGATCATCAGGAAGTACAGGACGGCAAACATAAGTACGAGAGGAAGGAAACTTCCCATACTGTCGAAGCTGAAACCGGATGCGGCGGTTTGGGCATATGCGTTGGTAATGAACATAACATCTCCAGTTTGGATTTTTGTTTAACACAGGATTTTAGCACTATGCGCTGTGTTTTCATGCATTTATGCGGTTTGCAGAAAAATATAGCGTTTTTTTGAGCCGAATCCATTGAATATTGAAAGCGAAATGATGTCATTTCAATAAAACGGGGCAATGACAACCCGTCAATATTAAAGAGATCGCTTATATGCCTCTTTGTCGTTCCGCATGAAACTGTGCGGTAAATTCGTTGAACCGGTCTTTTTCAATGGCTTCACGCATGTCATTCATGAGCTGCAGGTAATAGTGCAGATTGTGGATCGTACTGAGTTGCGCCCCAAGTATTTCGCCTACCCGGTTCAAATGATGAATGTAGGCACGTGAAAAATGGCGGCAGGCATAGCACTGGCAGGTTTCATCCAGTGGTTTCTGATCGTCTTTATATCGGGCGTTGCGGATTCGAATATCGCCGAAACGGGTGAAAAGCCATCCATTACGCGCATTTCGGGTCGGCATGACGCAGTCAAACATGTCGATGCCACTGGCAACACCGGCGACCAGATCTTCAGGCGTGCCGACTCCCATCAGATAATGGGGCATGTGGGCAGGCAGACGCCCACCGATATGAGACAGGATACGGTTCATCTCTTCCTTGGGTTCACCCACGGAAAGGCCGCCGATGGCAATACCATTGAATCCCATTTGGGAGAGGCCCGCCAGAGATTCGTCCCGCAAATCGGTGAACATGCCGCCCTGCACGATGCCGAAGAGGGCATTTTTATTTTCGTTCCGGTCGAATTCGTCTTTAGAGCGTTGTCCCCAGCGTAAAGACAGGCGCATTGACTGGGCGGCCTCGTCTTTGGTCGCCGGTCTGTCATTGATCAGATATGGCGTGCATTCATCAAATTGCATGACGATGTCTGAATTCAGCACATGCTGGATTTGCATGGATATTTCAGGCGACAGAAAAAGCTTGCTGCCATTGATGGGCGATGCGAATTTGACGCCCTCTTCGCTGATCTTGCGCATTGCTCCGAGCGAAAAGACCTGAAATCCGCCTGAGTCGGTCAATATCGGTTTGTCCCAGCCGATGAAATCATGGAGTCCGCCGAACCGGTTAATGACGTCGAGTCCGGGACGAAGCCATAGATGGAATGTATTGCCGAGGATAATTTGCGCGCTGATATCGTCCAGATTTTCCGGCGACATGGCCTTGACGGAACCATAGGTTCCGACTGGCATGAAAATCGGTGTTTCAACGATGCCGTGTGCCAGTTTCAAACGCCCTCTTCTGGCATTTGACGAGGTGTTGATGAGTTCAAAATCAAGCATGTGTCTGATTCCCGGTTGCAATGGTGAATAATCGGCTCAGCCGTTTTTATGGGAAATGCATTTCAGCAGCATGGCGTCGCCATAGCTGAAAAAACGGTATTTTTCGGCAATGGCATGCGCGTAAGCTTTTTTGATCAGGTCGTATCCGGCAAAAGCGGAAACCAGCATGAGCAGGGTCGATTTCGGCAAATGGAAATTCGTGATCAGGTGATCGACTGTCTGGAACTGATAGCCCGGGGTGATGAAAAGCGATGTTTCGTTACTGCCGGCTTTCAATTGGCCCGTTTGTGATGCGGATTCCAGTGCACGAAGACTGGTAGTGCCCACACCGACAACCTTGTGTTTGCCTTGTTGCGCGGTTTTGACAGCCTCGACGGTTTCTTCGGGAATGGTGTACCACTCGGTATGCATCTGGTGTTCTGACAGGTTTTCACTGCGCACGGGCTGGAAAGTACCTGCACCGACATGAAGGGTCAGATAGGCGAAACGCACACCCTTTTGCCGGAGTTTTTCCATCAATTCGTCATCGAAATGCAATCCGGCAGTTGGTGCGGCAACCGCGCCCAATTCTCTGGCGAAAACGGTCTGGTAACGCTTTTCATCGAAAGAATCGGCTGCCCTTTCAATGTAGGGTGGCAAAGGAAGATGGCCGTGTTCTTCCAGTATTTTGAAGATATCGGAACGAAATTGCAGAATAAAGAATTCGCCATCCCTGCCTGTGACGGTAACGTCGATTTCATCATCAATGCGGATGACGCTGTCGGCTTTCGGGGATTTGGATGCTCTGATTTTGGCCAGTGCTCTCTGGTTATCGAGAATGCGTTCAATCAGGATTTCAATTTTTCCGCCAGAGGCTTTTGAGCCGAAAAAGCGGGCTTTCAATACCTTGGTGTTGTTGAAAACAAGCAGGTCGCCTTCAGACAGATTGTCTATCAGTTGATAAAAACGGGAATCGGCGATTTTTTTCTCGTCAACGAGCAACAGACGTGAAGCGCTACGCTCAGGTAAAGGGAATTGTGCAATTAATTCCTCTGGTAATTCAAAATCGAAATCGGAAAGTGTATACATGCCAAAACAGGCCATTGTTTACTTCAATAGCCTAAATGAATAAAAAACAAAAGGTTTTCAGGAAGTCGACAGTATATCCGGGTTTAATGGGGAGAATAAGTGCGTCCGTATATTTCTGTCATTTGGGCAAGAAATTCAGAATACCAGCCTTCAACCTGATTCCAGGTAAAACGCCATCCCCACGCCCCGGTGCTGTCCCCCGGCGTATTCATCCTTGCCTGTGAGCAAAGTCCCAGAATATCCTGATAAGGAGTCAATGAAAATGCCGCCGTTGACGACCAGGCTGAACGGATCAGGTCCCACTGTATCCAGTCTCCACTGACTGAGAGGTAGCGGCGTGCAAAATCCCTGTCCCATTCGGAAAGCGAATTCCACCAGCCCCGGGCAGTATCGTTATCGTGCGTGCCGGTATAGACGACGGTATCCGGCTTGTAATTGTGGGGGAGATAAGGATTGTCAGGGTTGTGGTCGAATGCAAATTGCAGGATACGCATACCGGGCAGTTCGTATTTTTTTCTCAATTCGTTGACTGCCGGTGTGATGACTCCGAGGTCTTCCGCTATGAAGCCGAGTGATCCGAATTCTTTTTGCAGGGCGTCGAAAAAAGATTCTCCCGGTCCCGGCAGCCATTGGCCTTCTGACGGTTTTTTTGCTTCGGCAGGAATGGCCCAGTAAGCCTGAAAGCCACGGAAATGGTCGATCCGAACCATGTCGTACAGTTCAAGCATGTATTTCAGGCGACGGGTCCACCAGTCGTAGCCGGTTCTGGCATGTATCTTCCATCGATAAAGGGGATTGCCCCAATGCTGACCGGTATCGCTGAATTTGTCAGGTGGGACACCGGCAACGGCAGTGGGAAAACCGGCCGCGTCCAGTTCAAACAGTTCCGGATTGGCCCAGACATCGGCACTGTTCAATGAAACGAAAATCGGAACGTCGCCAATGATATCGATATCTCTTGAATGGCAATAAGCATGCAGGGCAGTCCATTGTTCGTGAAAACACCATTGGCAGAATTTCCAGAAGCGTATTGCTTCAGCATGACTGTCTGCAAATGCGGACAATGCCTGTTTGTCGCGTTGCGCGAGTGGTTTTGGCCATGTCTGCCAGCCGGACTCTTCAGTTTTGTAGGTTTCGGTAATGGATTTGAAAAGGGCGTAATTATCGAGCCAGAAAGCAGTTTTTTTGCAAAAATCGAGAAAG
This sequence comes from Oxalobacter formigenes, assembly GCA_019424645.1. Classification (GTDB taxonomy): domain Bacteria; phylum Pseudomonadota; class Gammaproteobacteria; order Burkholderiales; family Burkholderiaceae_D; genus Oxalobacter; species Oxalobacter formigenes_D. The sequence continues at coordinate 8,064 of JAHYZB010000067.1, read as the reverse complement.
GATTCCAGCGAACCTTTTTCTGCCAATTCAAAAAAACGTTTCGATGCCAGTTTCAGGCGTTCAATCTTGTAAAGCGAAACCGCCGGATAATTGACACGAGCTGTTTCGAAAACAGAATCAGGGACCAGTTCTTCACTCTTCAGCCATCCGGCGTCACGGCATTTTTCGAGGCTGATCAAAAGAACGTTCCCACCGAATGCGGAAGGGCTCATATAGGGGGAGTTGCCTGCGCCAATGTCACCCAGGGGTAGCATTTGCCATAAAGATTGACGCGCTGATACCAGCCAGTTGACGAAATTATAAGCTTCGCTTCCCAGATCGCCACAACCGTATGGGCCCGGTAGAGAGGTAGGATGAAGAAGAATGCCGCTTTTCCGTGTCAGTTTCATAAATGGATCAAATTTTTGAATCCGTTCGGGAACAATATAAAATCAATGCTTATGATAACGGATTAAACTATTCTCATACGGATTTTGAAAGCCGTCTTTTAAAATTGGACAAAGTAATCATCTCTTCGGACAGGCGATTTGAATAAAACGAATACCGGCAAACTGGCACGTCTCGGTATCCATACGGATATGGAGCTGGTTCTTCATTTGCCCTCCCGTTATGAGGATGAGACGAAATTGACCGGTCTCTCCGAGGCCATGTTTCGCCGGATCGGCCATATCCAGACCGAGGGAATCGTCACTTTATCCGAAATCCAGTACCGGCCACGGCGGCAACTCGTCGTTTTCATTTCAGATGGTGCAAACCAGCTTGTTTTGCGTTTTCTGCACTTTTACGGCAGCCAGCAAAAGCAGTTTGCAGTCGGGAAACGGATTCGGGTGCGAGGTGAACTGAGACAGGGTTTCAACGGTATGGAAATGGTCCATCCGGTCTATAAAATCGTCGATGAAAACACGCCTCTTCCCGATGCACTGACCCCTGTTTATCCCACGAGCGAAGGGGTTTCCCAGAATTTTTTGCGCAAGGCGATTCATGAGGCATTGGATAAGGTCGATCTTTCGGATACATTGCCTGATGCGCTTTTGAACAAACTGGATTTACCCGGGTTTGAAAAGTCCATTCGTTATTTGCACAATCCGCCGGCCAATGCGGATGAAAGTATCTTGCTTGATCGTACTCATCCGGCCTGGGAACGTATGAAGTTTGACGAACTTCTGGCGCAGCAACTGTCGATGAGGCGTGCCCAAATCGCGCGGCGGCGTCAAAAATCGAATGTCATGAAAGGGCCCGGTTCACTGACAAAAGAATTCATCCGGAGTTTGCCTTTTATCCTGACGGACGAACAGGAGAAAGTGGTTGCCGAAATCCGGGAAGATCTTGTGAAGGCCTATCCGATGCAGCGTTTGCTTCAGGGTGACGTCGGCAGTGGCAAAACGGTAGTAGCCGCGATTGCGGCCTGTCATGCCATCGATAACGGTTTTCAGGTGGCGATGATGGCTCCGACGGAAATCCTGGCCGAGCAGCATTTCCAGCGCCTGAATGAGTGGATGGAGCCTTTGGGCATCTCTGTTGTCTGGCTCAACGGCAGCATGAAAAAGAAGGCGAAGGAAGAGATATTGTCTTTAATCGGGTCGGGGCAGGCGCAATTCATTGTCGGGACGCATGCCCTGATTCAGGAGAGTGTCCGTTTTGCCAATCTGGGGCTGGCTATTATCGATGAACAGCATCGTTTCGGTGTTGGACAGCGGCTTGTGTTGAGAAACAAGGGGGAAAATACCGATTCGGTTATCCCTCATCAGCTGATGATGAGTGCGACCCCGATTCCCAGAACGCTGGCGATGACTTTTTATGCCGATCTGGACGTTTCCGTTATCGCAAAGCTTCCTCCGGGCAGAAAACCGGTTGTGACGCGCCTGATTGATCAGGCGCGCCGTGATGAGGTCATTGAGCGGATTCATGCCGCGACATTGGGTGAACGGCAGGTTTACTGGGTTTGTCCGCTGATTGAAGAGTCTGAAGCCTTGCAGTTGCAAACGGCGGTCGAAACGCATGCCATTCTGACGGAAGCATTGAAAGAATTGTCTGTGGGACTGATACACGGGCGGATGAAAGCAGCAGAAAAGCAGGCGGTCATGACGGATTTTCTGGAAAAACGGATTCATGTGCTTGTCGCGACAACGGTTATCGAAGTCGGCGTGGACGTCCCGAATGCATCTCTGATGATTATCGAGCATGCGGAACGCTTCGGCCTGTCGCAGCTTCACCAGTTGCGGGGACGTGTCGGTCGGGGAAGCACCGACAGTGTCTGTCTTCTGATGTACCAGAGGCCTTTGGGCGACACAGCAAAGAAAAGGCTCATGACCATGCGTGAAACGAATGACGGGTTCGTTATCTCGCAACGTGATCTGGAAATCAGGGGGCCGGGAGAATTCCTGGGCGCTCGCCAGTCAGGACAGGCTATGCTTCGTTTTGCCGATCTGGAAAAAGATGGCGATCTGATCGAAAAAGCGGCAGCGCTTGCCGAAGAGCTGTTAAACGGCAAATTGCCTGACAGCGATACAATTATTTCGAAACATCTTGCACGCTGGCTGGATTACAGGGAAGAATACCTGAACGTTTGATCGGGGATCAATTTATCAATTCAATTGCGCTTGCCAAGTAATGACCACACAATCTGAAGTTTTGGAAAACCGGTTTACGCTGTATTTGCGTCTTGTGCGTCTCGACAAGCCGGTCGGTTCCCTGTTGCTGTTGTGGCCCACTTTATGTGCCCTCTGGATCGCTGCGCACGGCAGACCTGACTGGTATGTGGTCGTCGTTTTCGTCCTTGGTACGGTGTTGATGCGGTCGGCCGGCTGTGCCATCAACGATTTTGCCGACAGGGATTTCGACAAATACGTCAAAAGAACAGCAGATCGCCCGATAACGTCAGGAAAACTGAAACCGGTCGAAGCCATCTATGTCGCCGGGGTATTGGCGTTTTTAGCCTTTTTGCTGGTCCTGACGCTGAATTGGCTGACTATCGGTTTGTCCGTCATGGCTCTTGTCGTGGCGGCCACCTATCCGTTGTTCAAACGTTTTTTCGCATTGCCTCAGGCTTATCTCGGGATCGCTTTCGGATTCGGCATTCCAATGGCGTTTGCCGCCGTGCAAAATAATGTGCCGCTGATCGCATGGTTTTTGTTATTGGCTAATATCTTCTGGGCATTGGCATACGATACTGAATACGCTATGGTCGATCGTGACGACGATCTGAAAATCGGGATTTGCACGTCTGCTATTACCTTCGGCTGGTATGATGTGATAGCGGTGATGACTTGTTATTTCATGATGCTCATCATCGTGTTGCTCGCAGGAATCGGCGCCGGTCTGGGAAAATGGTTTGTCTTGGGCTGGTCGCTGGCTGTTTTATGCGCGGTTTACCATTACACACTGATCAGAAAACGCGACAGGAATGGCTGTTTTCTCGCATTTCGTCACAATAACTGGCTGGGTGCGTTTATATTCCTCGGCATTGCACTGGACTATGCGTTACGTTAAGGTTTATCCTATGAAAAACGCATAAAGTTTTGGCAATTGTCGTGCTTGTCTGTTAAATTATTCATTGTCGAAATACACTTTTTACATAAGTTAAAAGGGAGGAAAGAATATGGAAATTCTGGAAAATGCAGGACAATCCGGTAATAAACTGATGGGAAGCCTGAAATCGATCATCAACGATGCTGAAAAAGTACTGGAAAACAGTACACATCAGGGAAGCGAAACCTACCAGAGTGCCAAGAAGAAACTGGAATCGACACTTGTTGATGCCAAATTCGCTCTGGGCGAACTGGAAGACATTGTTGTTACGAAAGCCAAAGATGCGGCGGTCTGTACAGCAGAATATGTCAAGGAAAATCCGTGGAAAGCGGCCGGTATCGTTGCTGCCGTCGGTGTGCTTGTCGGCATCCTGATTGCTCGTAAAAAATAAAATTTTCGGATAGCTTATGGCATTGGGCGATTCTTTTGTCAGGGTGGTGGGTACTGTACTTGCCATCCTGAAGACACGTTTTGAGCTGATTTCAATTGAAGTGGAAGAGGAATGGACCCGTCTTCTCACTTACCTGTTGTTATCACTCGCGGGTCTCTTTTGCCTTGCACTGACGATATTGCTTGCCGTTATTCTGATCATCGTCCTTTGTTGGGAATCCTACCGGATACCTGCCATGGTCGGCCTGATTGTCTTTTTCGCTCTGGTCACTCTTGGAATCGCTATCGGAGTGAAGAAAAGCTTTGCCAGAAAGCCGAAGATGCTGGCAATGACGTGTCAGGAAATAGCAAAAGATATCGATCGTCTGACGCCTTCAGCATAAACAAATTATCCAGATCCGATGGCTGACTCATCCAATAAAATGACGAAACGTAAGGCAGAACTGCTGGTTCAAAGTGCCCTGTTGCGCGAGAAACTGGCGGTTGAGACGCTTTCGCTTTTTCAGATGCCGGATATAGTGTCAAAAGGCCTCGGGTTTCTGAGCGGTTTTAACAAGATCAAGAAAAACCCTCTAGTTATCGCGCCGGTTATTCTGACTTTGCTGGCGTTGCGCCCCCGCCGCATCATTTCATGGGCCGTTTCCGCGACAGTCCTGTTCAAGACCTGGCGCCGGTTCAAGCCGGTTCTGACATTCGTGCTCGGTTTTCTTGCCAGACGAAAAAAATAAGCTGTGGCGGCTTAAAAATTTGTCCGGTCATTACTTGTCCGGATAACTTCTTTTTCCAAAAATGGCTGTGCCGATACGTACTGTTGTTGCGCCCTCCTGTATGGCGGTTTCCATATCGTCCGACATGCCCATGGACAAGGTATCTACGTCGTATCCTGACTGAACCAGCTGGTCAAACAGGGCTTTCATGGCGGCAAAAGGTTCACGTTGTTTTACCGGATCGGTTTCCGGTTCGGGGATAGCCATCAGGCCGCGCAACCTCAGGTTCGGCATCGCGGAAATCGCTTTTGCCAGAGCAGGCACTTCTTCAGGCAATACACCACTTTTGGTTTTTTCCTTGCTGATGTTGACTTGAAGGCAGATATTCAGTGGTGCAAGATTTTCCGGCCGCTGTTCGGAGAGGCGTCGTGCGATTTTTTCCCTGTCCACTGAATGAACCCAGTCGAAATGTTCGGCAATCGAACGCGTTTTGTTGCTCTGGATCGGTCCGATAAAATGCCATTCCAGCCTGAGATCTGGACGGGACTGGCGAATAGCCCTGATTTTGGACACGGCTTCCTGCTCATAGTTTTCACCGAAAGCGAGTTGTCCCGCTTTTGCTGCCTCAAGAATATCTTCAGGCGGCCGGGTTTTGGAAACGGCGAGCAGATGAACCGTATGGGGATCACGATTGGCGTTGCTGGCAGCTACCTCAATATTTTTGGTAATAGTTTGTAAATGGTTTGTAATGTCGGTCATGATTGAGAACTTCAATGTGATAGACTCAATATTGTTTTGCTTTCATTATAAAGACGAAGACTAAATTAATCATTGTCGTAAATGATGTTAAAGCCACTTTATTGGACAAGTGACTTTGTTTGGGAGACTGGAAATGGGATGGATGTGGTTACTGATTATCGCTTTGGTCATCGCTGCAATTATTGCCAAATTGCGGCGCAGTTCCCGTATTTTCATCATCAGGCAGAATTTCCAGCATGGCGAGAATCCATTCCAGAATACTTCACCTTCTCCACATCCCCATATTCAGCGGCGGGGCGAAGTAGAACATATGGTCTGTTGTGAAGAATGCGGAATTTATATTCCGGATTCGGAAGCACTGGAACATTCCGGAAAAATTTTCTGCTGCCGGGAACACAGCGCCGCTTATTTCTCTTCCAGAAAATCCTGATTACTGTTCTGGTATTCGTCTCGGGTGATCCGGTAAATGGTGTGAGGCATGTGTACGTTATAGTAAAACTTGATTGTCTCCCCGATCTTTTTCATGCCATTTCTGGTAGCCACTTTTTGGGACGGGATGTTATTGTCCCGTATGATGGAATACACTTCCGCCAACCCCAGTGATTCAAAAGCGTATTGCTTGCAGGCTGAAGCGGCTTCGATTGCATAACCCTTCTGCCAGAATGCTTTGTTGAAGATATAGCCTATTTCAGGAACCTGACGGCCATTCCAGTCCTGCAAAGTAATGCCTGTTTGCCCGATCAGTTCATTTGTTGTTTTCAATATGACTGCCATCAGGCCGAAACCGTTTTCCCGATAGCGTTCCAGTTGCCGCTCCAACCAGACGGTCACTTCAA
>JAHYZB010000067.1:1556-1828 GCA_019424645.1 Oxalobacter formigenes | reverse complement strand
CGTCAGGGTCCTGAAGCATTTTGCAAAGATCAGGGAAATCTTTTGGTGTGATTTGACGAAGAATCAGGCGTTCTGTTTCTAAAAGCATTTGAAAGAAAAGCAATAATGGTTTTTAATTGAAAATACTTTTTACTTGAGTTACTGCCAATGGATATCGACAAAGAAGGCTGGTGCCTGCAAGCGACACATCTGGTTTCGCCAAACCAGAACGATCGTCCCCACAATCAGGAAATCGATCTGCTTGTCATTCACAATATCAGCTTGCCTCCCGG
>JAHYZB010000067.1:0-1546 GCA_019424645.1 Oxalobacter formigenes | reverse complement strand
TTTGGTGGCCATTGTATCGCCGATCTGTTTCTCAATCGACTGGATTGTGATGCGCATCCTTTCTTTGACCAGTTACGTGCACTGAAAGTGTCTTCCCATTTTTTCATACGTCGCGATGGCAGCCTGTTCCAGTTCGTATCCTCCGACAAACGGGCATGGCATGCAGGTGTTTCATCTTTCAACGGGCGCGAAGGATGCAATGATTTTTCTATTGGCGTTGAAATGGAAGGGACCGATTTTGTTTCTTTCGAATATGAGCAGTACGAGACGCTCGTTTCCCTGACGCATGCCTTATACCGACGATATCCTTTGAAAACCATCACCGGCCATCAGCATATCGCCCCAGCCAGAAAGACCGATCCGGGCCCGTTTTTCGATTGGAAGCGCTATAAGAAAATGCTGGAGGAAACCGGTACATTTGCAACGGACAAAACATTGCCTGATTTCTGGATTGAATAAGCCAGTCAGGAAGCAAGCAATTGTTTTTCGAATTCTTCTTCCGGGGTGTCGAACATACCGATTTCAAGCAGTTTGCGTTTGGCGGAAAGTCCGTGCGTTATGGTAACGTTTCTCTTTGGGGTTCGCAGCTTTTTGGCAATGAACTGAATCAGGGCTTCATTGGCTTTTCCGTCGACGGGCTGGGCCTGCAATTTTATACGGAGTACGTCGCCATCAGAAGAAACAATTTCCGTTTTTTTCGCATTCGGGCTGACCTGTACCGCAATCCGGTATCCTGCGTTTGTTCTGGATAACCACTCCCTGGTCATATCAGATTGGACAGGATAAGGTTGGTGACGACCCGTGAAATGATCTGCAGCAGGAAAAAAGCGATCAGCGTTGAAAAATCGAAACCGCCCAATGTGGGAATGAAACGACGAATCGGGTTCAATAAAGGGGCATTCAATTCACGGACGAACAATGCGACCGGCGCAAAAGGATTGACCCAGCTGAAAACGGCTTCGATAACGAGCAATCCTATGAAACCATAGATAATCCAGTGCAAAAGGGACAGCACTGTCAGAAAAACGATAACTTTGACGGCAAAATAATTGATCAGCCAGGTGTCAAACAGGGCTGAAATCACTGCCATCAAGACGGCAGCCACAATAGATGCCCAGTCATAGCCGCCTTTGCCGGGAATGGCCTTGCGCAAAGGTTTGATCGCCCAGTCGGTCAACTGGAAAATCAGATTGGCAATTCGCATCGGGGGTCTGGCACGAACGGCCTGTATCAGAAATCTCAGCAAAAAAGCGCCGCCCAATATGGTTGTGGCGGCATCAATGATCATTTTCAAAATACTGTACAGCACGGTTTATCCTTTACATCAATTTGATGACTTGTCCTGTTATGATTTGACGAGTCTATCAGAGTCGCACCGGTCGTTTTTGATTATTCCTTAATCCCGGTTGGCAAAATGGAGCGCGACGACGTATTGTGTTGCTTAATAAAAGTGATATGAGGTACGTATATTACTGGAGCCAGCTTTCAGACACAAACGCCCGCAAGAGCGGGCGTAGGAAAGAGAAGAGAAAGACAGTATCAGGCG
>JAHYZB010000066.1 GCA_019424645.1 Oxalobacter formigenes | reverse complement strand
GTCAGGCAAATATACTGAAAAAGCCCCTAACACTCCGTTAGGGGCTTTTTTTTATTCTCCCAAAAACAATTCCTTTGCATCCATGCTGCTTCCCCTGCCTGATTGTCCTACCCTTCCATTCTCTTGCTACTCCTTTGGCCGTCTTCCGAATTTATCTTCCAATCTGTTTCCTTCGTAGCTCGACAGCTGGAATCAGCTTACAGACGCTTCTCTCTTGCTTGAATTCCTTTTTTTAACCTCTCCATTGATTTTGCATCTCCTCAATAACTTCATTTATGAATTTCTAAATTTTGTCTGGTTGGAATAAACAGGAATCATTCCAAACCGCGTCTGTGAAAGCACCATATGGGCCAAATTGATATGCTTGTCTTTACAGAGCTTTGAAATTTTTTTGGCATCTTCTTCTTTGATTTTGTTGCCAAGATAAACTGTTTTAGGTGGACCGATATTGAGTACCATACCACCTTTCGTAGCCGGATTATCAAGTATGTATCTCCATTCCTTTTCATAATTCCAATCAATGGATTTAATAAATGGGGCAATCAACATATGGTCGGGATTTACCTGGTCAAATCCATGCAAAACTTTTTTAATTAAACTTGTAAATTTGGGGCGTTCATTTGTATAGAGAATAGGATAAAAATTATCTGAAATGATATCGGGCATAGAGTGAAGATCGTATTCCAGACAAAAACCCTTATGATTGTTGGCGTAATGAGCCCACATTGGCAGTGAATCCAGTCGTTCGGAAAAAGAGCCGATTTTTGCATCTTTTCGATAACGATCTAAATTTTCCTGATTTTTTTGCTTCAGTTCTTGTTGCATATTCATAAGTTTCTGACGCATCAAGGGCTTGTCACGCATAAATTCCTTTATTTTTTGTCTTTTCGCGGGTCTTGATAAATGGGGATATTGACTATTGATATATATTTCAGCTGTCTGTCTGTCGCCCCAAACTAACAAATCATCAAAAATTTCAATAATATTCCAATCGAAATAGCTATCGAAAGGATCATTGAAATCAGACGGTTCCGAAAGCCAGATAGTTCCTTCCTCCAGATTTTTAAAGGAATAGTCGTCAACGGCGCGATATTTGAATAAAGAAACAGGCCAATTTTTTCTTTTTAACTGTTGTGCTTTATTTTTATCTCTTTTATTAATGTCGAGCGGATAGAAAAGCTCGTAGAATTGATTGATCCAGTTCATACAATATTTTCTTAAAAATGAATCAGGAAAGTATAACAAGCAGAACTGTTTTGAAGACAGAAATGAAAAACGGATCAGTTATTTCTAACTGATCCGTTTGAATATGGCGCGGCTGGCAGGAATCGAACCCACGACCCCTTGGTTCGTAGCCAAGTACTCTATCCAGCTGAGCTACAGCCGCGAAGAAAAACATTATATATTATTTTTTGAAAATAATCAGTATTTTCTTGCATTAGTTGTAGCTAAACACAAAAAATCGGTATTATCTGTAACATTAACTGGATGATGATATGGATTCGGTAATCGAATTATCGAAACATGTAAAATCCTAATGTCTACCATAGCTGAATAATGTCTAAAATGCCTAAAACCGTTATGCCGGGTAAGTTTACTGTTCGAATACTTGCTGCTTTCTGTGCCGCATTGCTGTGTTCCACGCCTGCTTTGTCAGCAGGCCCATCCAACAGGAACATGCCGCCACCTAAAGATCTGAAAAAGAAACTTGCGCCTGAAAAGAAACAAAAGGATGAGGCTAAAACGGATGATTTGTTGACTCCCGATGAGCAGGCGGCAAATCAGAAGTCTGATCCACTGCCGAGTATCCCGTTAAGCAATGACCTTCTGTATCAGGTATTAAGCGCTGATATTGCGGAGCAGCGGGGATACGAAGTATATGCTTTTGACACGATGATGGATGCGGCGAAGGAAACAAAAGATCCTCGCCTGGCAAGAAGGGCGGCTGAAATCGCTGTCAAGGCAAGGAAGGCCGGGGATGCTCTGGATGCTACACGGTTATGGCACAAACTGGCTCCCCAATCAGTAGAAGCAGAGCGTTTCTTTCTGGGTTTTCTTGTCGTTGAGAACAAGCTGGGAGAAGTCAGGGAGGTTTTCGCTTCCCGCCTGGCAAAAGCCTCGCCTTCTGAACGTGCTGCCCTCTTTTATCAATTCCAGCAGATTTTATCCGGGACGCGTGACAAGGCGGGTGCTTTTTCTGTGATGGAAGACGTGCTGAAACCATATATGGATATGCCTGCCGCGCATATCTCACTGTCTGTTTCGGCATTTATGAATAATGATTCAGTACGCGCAAAAGAGGAAGCACAGAAGGCGCTGACATTGAAACCGGATTCTGAAACGGCTGTTCTGGCACTGGCTCAGGCATCTTCTGATTCAAATGAGGCAATTGAAATTCTTTCCGGATTTCTGGACAAGTATCCAGATGCACGCGAGGTGAGGATTGCTGCTGCACGTTTGATGATCAAGCAAAAGCAATATGACAAAGCCAGAAAGGAATTTGAAAAGATCCGGCTGTCTCAGCCTCAGGATTTGATGGTTCTCTATTCCCTCGGCTTGCTGTCGATCCAGCAAAATGATTACGTAACGGCTGAAAAATACCTGACGGAATTCCTTGATGCGGCGTCGAAACAGGATAAAGAAAACCGTGATTCTGTTCAGGTAATGTTTTTATTGTCGCAAATAGCAGAAGAACAGCACCACTACGACAAGGCGCTTGAGTGGCTGGCCAAGATTAAACAGGATGATGAAGACGAAGCATCTTTGTCTGTCGAAATCAAAACAGCCCAGATATATGCCAAGAAGGGAAACATTCAGCAGGCGCGAAGAATTATTTCTGAGCTTGTAAACGAGAATCCTTATGAAAAGGAGCGCCTTTTGCTGACGGAAGCGCAGATATTGCGGGATGTCAAAAAACAGGCCGATGCTCTGGTTGTACTCAAAAATGGTCTGTCTGAATTTCCAAGAAGTAGCAATATTCTGTATGACTATGCCCTGACGGCTGAAAATCTGGGTAAGTATGACGAAATGGAAACTGCCCTGAGAAAGATTATCGAGATCGATCCCCAGTACCAGCAGGCTTACAATGCCCTGGGATATTCGCTGGCCGATCGGAATATACGGCTGGAGGAGGCACATGCCCTGATTGAAAAAGCGATGAAGCTGGCTCCGAATGATCCTTTCATAACTGACAGTTTTGGGTGGGTATTGTTCCGCCAGGGAAAAATCGATGAGGCTGAACTACAATTGCGACAGGCTTACCAGCTTCGGCCAGACCCGGAAATAGGCGTTCATCTCGGAGAGGTATTATGGGTGAAGGGTGATAAGGAAGCGGCTATGGTTTTCTTCAGGCAGGCTCAAGCGAAAGATGCAAAAAACGACCTTTTGCAAAGTACTCTTTCCCGTTTGAAAATCGGACTCTGAGTATAAAAAACAGTTATAAACTGTGAAAAATACAGGACAAAATAGTAATGACGATATCGCATGTAGTGGCAATGGCTGAAAACAGGGTGATCGGCAAGGATGGCCAGATGCCCTGGCATATTCCGGGTGAACAGAAAATATTTCGCGAGTTGACGGTAGGCAAGGCACTGATTCTGGGAAGGAAAACGCATGAGTCGATCGGCAGGGTATTACCGAACCGGATAACGATCATCGTCAGCAGAAAAAAGGACTATCAGGTGCCTGGGGCTCATGTCGTGCACGATATTGATCAGGCGATCAGTCTGGCCAGAGAGCTGGGAAAAGAAGATATCGTTATTGGAGGTGGCGGAGAATTGTTCAGCCAGACATTGCCTGTCACGGAAAAGGTCTATTTATCAATAGTGCATGCCGATTTCGACGGTGAAACGTTTTATCCGGAATTGCCAGGGGATGAGTTCGTTGAGAAAACGAGAAAAGAAATCGATGCCTCGATTCCTTATGCGTTCGTCGAATTTGAGCGAGTGAAGCGTAAATAAAAAAAAGGCCAGTTTTGACTGGCCATTTTTTATTTCAATTGCAGGCTGTTTTTAACTTTTCGAACGCCATCGACCGTTCTTGCAGTTTTAACTGCTTCGGCAATCTGGGCTTTTGTCGATACAAAACCACTTAACTGAACTTCACCGTTATAGGTTTCGACATTGATTTCAGCAGCTGAAAGATCCGGATCTCCGAAGAGAGCAGCTTTTACTTTTGTGGTGATCACGGCATCATCAATATATTCTGCTGCGCTGGAATGTTTTTCTGTCGAGGCGCAACCCGCCAGCGAAGCCATAAACAGAGCGACAAAGATTGCAAGGAGAGTTTTTTGGAATCTCATGACATTTTTCCTCATTAATTGGAATTACATACCCATCAGGTAAGGTTCGACGCCGTAGAATGCGTGAACTTCACGAATCCAGTTTTTGTCACCCATGTCTGGCCAGTCATTTGGATCAATGTATGGCGCGTTGTTGAATTTTTCTTCATCCACATCCAGATACAACTGACCTTTTACTCCATCGTTTTTCAGGGCACCAAAGGGTACGGCAAACAGACGTTCACCCATTCCCAGAAAACCGGCGAATGGCATCAGGGCATAGGCGACTTTCTGATTTTTCATGTCGATCATGAGTTCCTGGATTTCGCCCAGTTTCTTGCCGCTTTTGCCAATGACTTCTTCACCAATCAGTGTCTTGGCACCCAGAAAGCATATGCCTCCTTCAATATTGCATTTATACATGCCGTAGACATCTTTCAATAAATAACTCATCTCAACCTCCGGATTAATAATAAAGAAATTAGTAATTAAAAATACCGGGTTTCAATTCCGGCCTGCTTGAGAATCGTCAACGGAAAACAAGATCTGAAATGGCTTGAAGTATAAATCAGAAAATTCTTTTAATTATATTAAAGAAGAGTTTCCGGCTTTTTTTTACTGACAAAAAGGAAAAAGCCATAACAGGAACAACTGGATAATTGATTATAAAGCGGAAGAATATGCTTCTGGGAAAGAAACTATTCATATAATCTTCATATCGTTTGTAAGCAAGCTCATTCTTTATAAATTGCATTTTCCAGCTGATTCTTTTTACTTTCAGGTGATGAAGCAGAAGTTTTTTTTCAGCTTCAAGTTGATTGAGATTGCTCATAACATATCTTTCATCAGGCTCAAATCATTTTTCAGTTCGGATTTTATTTCATAAAACATGGACCTGTTTATGCGATTTCGTGAATAAATATAAGCACAAATGATCATGATTGAAATGAACATCGCAAAAACGAGCCACGCAACAAGGATACGATATGAGGTATCCCAGAATGAAACGATAAGCGCTACTCCAAAAAATATGACGGATAAAAATACACTTAATGAAAATATGATGATACAAACCAGTCTGTTGAAAAAGAGCTGCTTCTGAATTTCAAGGTCAAGAAAAAACAACCGGACGTAATCTCCGGATCTTTCGTGCATGAATTTGCCGATTTGTTTTATTCTTCTTAACGAGTTGAACACAGAAGCGCTCCTTTGAAGTAACTTATCTGCGCGACATCAGCTTGCCAAGTACGAAACCGATACCCAGTGCGATGCCCAGCGCCTGATAGGGTTTTTCCTTGACGAAATGGCTTGTTGATTCAAGGCTTTTTTCAGCATGGTCCATGGCGCAATGTGCGGCCTGATTCGCTTTTTCCCTTGCCAGTTCGATATTGGACGAGATCGTTTGTCTGGCAACAGAAATGCCGGCACTGGACAAATCAACGACTTTTTCTTTCAGATCCATAAGATCTTCCTGAAAACGTTCAGATTCAGATTGGATATTCGCTTTGATATTGCCTGCTGCGTTTACGAAATCTTCTTTGGAAACTTCAATCTGTTCTGAAACGGATTCCATACCATCTTTAAGTTTTTTTTGTGAATTAGAATCGGGAGTATTTAGCATGATTAAATCCTTTTAATGAATTATCGGGTTATCAGATTAATAATTTCTATTGAATATTCATCCGGATTTGCTGTGCTTCCTGCAAATGAGTCAGGATATTTTGTCTCATGGCAAGAGTATAGTTTTTCAATTCGGTATTTTGAACTCGGGGCAGAATATAATCATTAATAACGTTTAATGCCTTTTTATGGGAATTGATAGCATAATTCATATAGGTTTGATCAAATGTGATGCCGTTGACTTTTTTCATGGCGCGCATTGCTTTACGGGCTTCACTGCGAATGGTTCGGGCATCGGCGCTGGAAATTTTATTAATACTATTGCTTTTCGCAATCTGATCCAGTTTTGTTTGGGCATTTTTATGCTCATTGATTATTTTGTTTGCAAATTTCAAGACAGAATCATTAATAGTTTTGTTTTTTGCAATTTGCGCAGTTTCAATCTGGGCTTTATTGATTGAATAGAGAGTAGAAACAACCTCTGGCGCACTATTGTAATTTTGTGCATGTGCCAATGAAACAAAACCTAAAGAAATAGCGGCCATAATTAACCATGATGTAATCTTTTTCATATATCCCTCATTAAAAGTGAATAACAGGTCCGTCATTAGAGCGGGAAAATGATTCAGGAGTTCCAAAGTTTGCATAGAGCAATTTTTGAGCGGTCAGAAAAAAAGGAAAATTCTCCTGACCCGGGCACTACTACAGCGAGAAAACGGAATTTTATTGGCTGGAATATGAAGTTTTGGGCGACAGACTTGCTAAAATTGGTTTAGTCTTATGTAATATTCTTTTCCTGTCTTCAACACATCTCGTGACCCGGAGTATTTGAATGAACTATGAAGCTTCTCGTGGTATCTCCATATCTATTTCTGCTGCCATTGCGAAAGAGGCGAAAGAGTTTTTTGCCGAGGCCGCATGGGCACGAAATATACCGGCCTACCTTTTATTGCGTGGGGATGACCAGATATCCATTTTTTATAATGAGCTGGATGAAATCGCTCAGGACTGGATACTGGACAAGTTGAAAAAAGAAGGCGATCGGGCAATGGCAGGAACGATTGCCGGTCTGAGAGAAGCTTCGCGGGATCCGACCAATATTGAAATTTCCGACCTGGTCGTGCTGCAACAGGCGATGGGTGAATATATCAGGCAGGATTCCATTGATGGCTGGCTTTATACGATTGGTGAAAATGGGGAACATTTGCCCTGGCTCGTAACGGATATTGCATTTCAGGAAGCATCCAATGCTCCGCCATGCGTCGCTGTTTATATGACAGCCAACAGTATTCCGACGAGAAAAGACGATCTGGTCAGACCTTCTACCAGAATATCGTATTTTTTTGCAGAAGATATTCAGTACAAAAGAATTTCAGATATTCTCGCGACAAAAGGATATATGAAAGAAAAGCCTGCTCTGAAAAAGGCTTATCTTGAATCCATGGAAACGTTTGTCAAAGTCCTGCCGAAAATGAACAGCCAGTTCTGGGCAACCGGAAGTGGAATGGAAGTCAATCTGGACGAGCGTACCCACTTTCCGGAAAGAGTGTTATTCGATGTTCCTTGCCGTGTCATCAATGATGAAAGCCTGATTCACCGGCGTTTTTTCACACGGACAGATTCCCCCTTCTGGCAGAGTGTCGGTTTAAACTACACCGAGATTCCGGTTCATCCACAGATATTGTGTTTCAATCTCGAAACACATACCAATATGTGGATACATGTCGATAACCTGACGGAATATCAATATGATTCCAGTTTGCGTGAAAAGCTGATTCTGCCGGAAGAACACCGTGATCTGATCGATATCCTGACACAGGACATGGATGTATTGATGGAGGATATCGTTGCCGGAAAATCCGGTGGTACGACGATATTGTGTAAAGGTGCGCCCGGCCTTGGCAAAACCCTGACTGCTGAAGTGTATTCGGAAGTCGTCAGTCGTCCTTTATACCGTGTGCATTCAGGACAGTTGGGAGTCGCTTCAGAAAACGTTGAGAAAAATCTGGAGAAAGTATTGAAGCGTGCCCAGCGTTGGGGGGCTGTTATGCTGATCGACGAGGCAGACGTTTATATCAGACGCCGAGGCAACGATATCGATCACAATGCGGTTGTCGCCTCATTTTTGCGGACACTGGAATATTTCCACGGATTGTTGTTCCTGACGACGAACCGCGTGGAAGATGTTGATGATGCCATTGCGTCACGTTGTATTGCGACGATCCGTTACGTCATGCCAGGAGCGAGTGAGGCCAGACAGATATGGAATGTTCTGTCAAAACAGTTCGAATTTTCCCTGAAAGACGAGCTCGTTGACGAGCTCATCAGTCATTTCAGGAACATTTCCGGACGGGACATTAAAGAACTCCTGAAACTGACTTCAAAATGGTGTCGTCAGAAAAATGTCACACCATCACTGGATGTTTTCAAAACTTGCGCCCAGTTTAGAGGTTTGTAGCCATGATGTTGCGATTTTCTTGCGTAGAATCAAGATTACCTTGAGCTTGTTTTCTTATTCTGACCCTATTGTGTCAGTAAGGCACAAATAATGTGTATCAATCTTTTTGGAGCTCATGATGAAGAAATTATCTCGTTCGATTTTGTTTGCAATGTTATCGGCATTTGCAGGTGTAGCATTTGCTGCGACATACTATCCACCTTCTGAAATTGTCGAAACAACCGATCCTGCTGCTGCACAGGCCGTTATGAAGCAGGCTCAGGATATTGAAATGCGTGCTTCGAAAGCGGCACCTGCCAAGGCAAAGACCACGAAAGCCAAACAAGGCAAGAAAAAAGCAACTGTCAAAAAAACAAAAACTGTAACTGAGACCACGGTGGAAGAATAATATTTCTCATCAAAAGTTATCAAAGTGGATGGAGTAAAGTCCATTCAAATTGCAGGATTTGTTAAAAAAAAAGATAACGGCTTCAGATGGTTACTGAAGCCGTATTTTTTTGCGCGGTTTTGATCACTTTTCCCGGTTAATGAGCCAGGTGCAAAGCAGGGGAACCGGACGTCCGGTCGCCCCTTTGGCTGTTCCGCTTTTCCATGCCGTGCCGGCAATGTCCAGATGAGCCCAGGTATATTTTTTAGTAAAACGTTCCAGGAAACAGGCTGCCGTTACGCATCCTGCCGGTTGTCCGCCAATATTGGCCATATCGGCAAAATTTGATTTCAGTTGTTCCTGATATGCATCTTCAATTGGCATGCGCCAGACGGGATCGTTACTGCTTTTCGCTGCAGCGATGAGGTCATTGGCGAGTATGTCATGCGCTTCATCCAGACGGGTGAAAAGGCCGCTGTTGTAGTGGCCGAGCGCGACAATGCACGAACCTGTCAGGGTGGCGATATCGATAACGGTTTCCGGATGGAATTTTTCGGCATATGTCAGTGCGTCACACAATATCAGACGTCCTTCCGCATCAGTATTTAAAATTTCAATAGTCTGGCCTGACATGGATGTGACGATGTCACCAGGTTTGTTTGCGCGGCCTGACGGCATGTTTTCACAGGCAGGAATGATGCCGATGATGTTTTGTTTCAGGTTCAATTCGCCGATGGCCCTGAAAGTGCCCAGAACCGAAGCCGCACCACACATATCGAATTTCATTTCATCCATCGCTGCGCCCGGTTTCAATGAAATTCCACCTGAGTCGAACGTAATGCCTTTACCGACCAGAACGACAGGGGCTTCTTTCGATTTCCCGTTCATGTGTTTTAACACAATGAATTTTGGCGGTTCATCGCTGCCTTTGGCAACAGACAGAAAACTGTCCATTTTCAGGGCCTCGATCTGTTTTTTGTCGAGAACTTCGATATCGAATTTATATTTTTTTGCAAGATTTCTTGCCTGTTTTGCAAGATAAGTTGGTGTGCAGATATTGGCAGGCAGGTTTCCAAGGTCTTGTGTCAGACTCATTCCGTCTGTGATTGCCTTTGCCTGTGCCAGAGCTTTTTTTGCATGGGTCACTTCAGCGGCAGGAATGTAAAAGGCCACTTTCTGAATGTTTGGAGAGGGTCCTTTTTCGCTTTTAAGCGCATCGCTACGATAAAACGATGCATGAAACGCTGACAGGATACTGTAAATGGACGATGATGCGTCGCGGCCGGAGACATTGTTCAGGGGCATCGCGATCAGTAAATGGGCAACCGTCGTCTGGGAAAGCGATTTGATTGCGGCATCGATTGCCTGGCGAAAATTCTTTTCACTGATTTCCGGCTTTTTCCCAAGCCCGACCAGTAATATTCTCCGGATGGTAACTGTCGACGGTTCTCTCAATAACAGGGAAGAACCCGGTTTACCGTCAATGTCGCCGTTTTTCAGCGCATTGCTGATGATGCCCTGATTGTCAAGTTCGGCAGCTTCAGAAGTCAATTTCTTGTCTTCATAAACGCCAACAACGATACAGTCGGTTTTAATTGTGTTCAGAGAGTTTTTTGAGTCTGCCGATTTTATGCTAAAGTCCATTGTTTGATCCTCCACGTATCATTTTTAACTTCTCATGATCTTTCAACGAGCACTAAAACGTGAACTGATAAGTACAGCCGCAGGCGTATTTATGACCTTGTTCTCGATTACCATTACGATGATGCTGATTCGTATATTGGGACAGGCAGCCAAGGGAAGAGTTGCATCTGACGACGTCCTGGCGCTTTTAGGCTTCACATCGTTGAATTACATGCCGATCATACTCATATTGACCGGTTTTGTCTCGGTTTTGCTTGTCGTGACCCGAAGTTATCAGGACTCAGAGATGGTCGTCTGGTTCGCGTCTGGCTTAAGTCTGACCAGATGGTTGCGCCCGGTCATGGAATTTGCCATTCCCATTGTCGTGCTGGTGATGCTTTTGGGTTTTTTTGCGACTCCATGGGCTTATCGTCAGAGTGCCGAATTCCGGGAACGTTTTGAAAAACGGGAAGATATAGCGCGAATCTCTCCGGGGAAATTCCAGGAATCCGCTGCTGCCCAGCGTGTCTTTTTTGTCGAAAAGATGTCTGATGACCTGAACAAGGTCAAAAACGTGTTCATCAATTCGACAAGAAACGGCAACATCACGACGGTCGTATCCAGGGAAGGAACGGTCGAAACGAATGAAAAAGGCGAAAAATTCATTGTTCTGGATGAAGGAATCCGATATGAAGAAACACAGGACCAGTCCGGTTTCCGGATAATGGATTTTGATAAATACACTGCCTATATTGCATCCAAAGTCGATATGTCGGGAACAAATGTTTCAGCCAGATCGATGACGACGATGGAATTGTTAACGGATACCAATAGCTATAAACAGGGCGAACTTTTATGGCGAATAGGCTTGCCGTTTATGGCGATCCTGCTCATGCTTTTGGGTATTCCTCTGGGATTTGTCAATCCGCGTGCAGGGCGTTCTTTCAACCTGATTATCGCTGTCCTGCTGTATATGACGTACAGCAATTTATTGAGTTTCATGCAGGCGTATGTCGTTCAGAAAAAGATGATGTTCGGTTTGGGATGGTGGCCATTGCATCTGATCGTTGCGCTTGTGATCGTTGTCTTGTTCGCATGGCGACTTGGGGTGAACAGTAAATATCATCCCTATGTTTTGCTATCGACCTTGAAACATAAACGTTTGCAGGAAAAGGGGAAACAATAATGAAGATCCTGCAACGCTATTTTCTGTCACAGATCCTTAAATCTGTCGTGTTCGTCCTGTTTGCATTTCTTGGCCTGTTTGCATTTTTCGATCTGATCGGCGAATTATCTTCCGTTGGACGTGGCGGCTATCAGCTTCAGCATGTCCTGATTTATATTCTTTTGGGTATTCCGGGATATATATATGAGTTAATGCCCTTTGCCGTGTTGATCGGGACAATTTATGCCCTTGCCATGTTTGCATCCAATTCCGAATATACAATCATGCGGGTTTCGTCGCTTTCCACGCTGGATGCCTGCTGGATGCTGGCAAAGGTCGGTCTTGTTTTTCTGGTATTTACCTTTCTTGTCGGCGAAGTCATAACACCTGTATCCGCCCGGGTTGCAACTGAATTCAGGAATAACCTGATCGGGCGTGCTGTCGGTGATGGATTCAGGACAGGTATGTGGAGCAAGGATACTATCCGCAAAGATGGAATCGATGGGCCTGTGACAGGGTCCCGATTTATGAACGTCAAAAAAATGCAGCCCGATGGAACGCTTGAGCAGATCCGTTTATACGAATTCAATGAAGATCTTGAATTGACGAAAACAGTATCTGCAAAAAGTGCCCGTTATCTCGGAAATCATGAGTGGCAACTGAGTGAGGTGATCGAATCTCATTTGAAAGCTGGCAATATAAAGGACAAACGGTTTCCGGATTCGGCGCCAAGTCTCTCTACAAAAAAACTGGATTCTCTCATCATGGTATCGGATATTACGCCAGATATTCTGTCGGTAATCTCTGTCGATGCCAGCAAGATGTCTGCTTATGAGTTGGCCATTTACAATCAGCATCTTGTTGAGAACAAGCAGGATGCGACCAGTTATCAGATGGCTTTCTGGAAAAAGATCATATATCCATTTTCCGTATTTGTTATGATGGCACTTGCACTGCCTTTTGCGTATCTGCATTTCCGGTCAGGGGGAGTCAGCCTGAAAATCTTTTCGGGTATCATGATCGGTGTGGCATTTATTCTTATCAACAATTTGTTTTCCCATGTCGGATTACTGAATACATGGCCCGCATTTTTGACAGCTGTCATTCCAAGTGCACTGTTCTTTTTGTCGGCCGTTATCGCGCTCTGGTGGGTGGAAAGACATTAGCTTTTTTCTGTGTCAGTACGAACTTTATCAGAATGCTTTAAAATTCACTGCGCGCAAAAAAATGCCGCGATCCTAGACGCGACTGAATATAACGAGAAATACA
>JAHYZB010000065.1 GCA_019424645.1 Oxalobacter formigenes | reverse complement strand
AAAAACGGAATCTTCCATCAGTGCCCCGAAACGCCGGTCAAGCGTCGGAAAATACAATACAGGCAGGGTTGCCGTTTTTGCGGTCAACAGGTTAACCAGGCAAAGGAAGAGAATGACGCCGGTATAAAAAGAAGATTTTGCCTGATAGGTTTCCCTGAAACGGGGGATGAACAAACTAATAAGGAATAAGAGGGTCGTTACGACGAAGAGAAAAATCAGGACTGAAGCAAAATAGGGAAATCCCGTTGCAGGATGTTCCGTTGAGTTGGGTAAAATTAAATCAATTGCAAATGTAACTGTTATTGCAAGTATGGGAGTCAGTACTTTAGGAATTGGTATCTCATTTTCTTTTATGACATGGCGTAGCGTGTATCGAGACAAAACGGATCGCTTTGTCCTGCTGTTTATATTTGCCATGCAACAACAACATTCAGAAGATGAAAGTTCGAATTGGCTGAGGGCGTACATAGAAGTCTCCATTATTTTCATATAATTACTATCTGAATTATAGGAATTCAATTTCGTAAAGTCAAACATATTGTTCAGTTCCGAAAATAGTCTTTCCGGAAGGAAAAAAGGTTGATGTATATGTCACAGAGGTACAAAAAGTCCTGTTAATAACGGGATGAAAAACAGGAACGATTTGGGCGCAAATTGACTTGGTGACAATATGCCTGAAGTCGAATTAAAGACGTGACGGATCAAACAGAACGATTATTTCTGTATACGCCTGAGTACAGGGCACACTGATCATGCCTCATTTTGGACCAGACCGCAGAAAGTAAGGTTTTCGGCAATATTGATAAATCAATAAACAGAGCATGGCCTGTTTGACCGCCAGAACATAAAAACGAATTGCCCGGATATCTTCATGCCAGATTGAACCATTTGTATTCCGGGCATATACAGGCCCATCGGATCGGATACCAATCATGCTCATTATGGTCTTCTGGATTTTCAGCTTTTCCTCTCTGTTTTTCCTCGCTTCCCTCTCCACTTGTGCGAAGAGGGAAACGAATCATCTGAGTACTTTTAAGGATGCATCATATTCTGATGTATCCGGTTCCCATTTGCCTCGTGCATCGTTTGCCCATCAACCAGATGGTTCATGGGCATCGAATGCGACTGGTCCGACATGGTATGAGCGGTTATTTTGCCTTGATACCCCAATAAAGCTGGATCAGTCATGCCAGCGATCATGGCTATATGTGCAAAAACGAGAAAAACGGCGACATATATGGCGTGATATCCCAATTTTTTTTCTACAGAAACATTTTTGTGAATGAGGTTCATGTCCTGCAAGGCAATCAATACCATTGGCACTCCCCCGATCAGATATGCGCCTACCGCAATGACATCGATAACCGTTCTCCATTCATTTGCCCTGGTAAGCGGTACGACAGCAGTTGCTATAAGGTAAATGATGATGCCGGTGAAATACACTCCAACGACAATTCCGGCAATCCTGTTCACGCTTCTAACCCAGGTATCCAGTTTTCGGGTATAGAGAATATACAGTTCGGTAATAGCGACAGTTTCGGCCAGAATGACCGGAATGGCCATAAAAATAATCAGGTTCCATGGCTGGTTGTCAGCCAGCAGCTCCATATAATGAGTCATGTTCATTATTTACTCCTAAAAAAATCAGAAAGCATGCAGTCAACCGCACTGCATGAAAGAATTACAATTCTGAATCAGGAGAAGAGCCGGGGTGGCTTGTAAGGACTTTCAGACCTGTCCGTCAGTAAAGGGTCTGGCTCAATCGCCCTGGCGTGTTCCGGCTGGAGAGGCGTCATCCAGTGGAACTGCACTGGCAAGAGGCAGGGCGAAAAAGCCATGCAACAATCATGCAAAACCTTGGCAGAAACATCCGATATATGCATGGCCCCTGACGTTGATGAGTCTTGCTGTTTGACTGTCTGGCTATCGCCATGACACGAAACCGGATTTTCTACGGCCTGTTCCATCTGTTGATTTTCGGAAACCAAAACGATTTCCGCACTGTTTGCCGTGGAAGCAAACAGCATGCAGGACATCAATAACAGGGAAATGAATTTTCGGAACATGAAAACATAATAGCCTGAATTCGCCAAACGCGGTTATTTCCAAAAACCGTATGCTCACGATTCGTTACAAACGCAAACGGACAATCAGGCGCACATGACAACGATGAATGAATGCATCAGGTCAAGTGCTACTTCTACCTGAGAGCTGCAAACGTTCATTGATGAAGAAATATCAAAAAGCAAAAAATCCGATGCAGGTGTAATATGACTTACCGCTTTGCTCATAAGCTGTTCTGTTCGATAAGGCCTGAACGCTCGAGCATTTTACACAGTATGTTAACAGTTGAGTCCCCTTAAAATCATTTATTCAAGAGGTGCAATGATGACGAATGCCCTGATTTCCGCGATAGAAAAACGTCGAACCCAATATGCGCTGGGCAAAGGCTTGCCACTGAGCCAGGACGACATAACCAGACTGATTAAAACGGCTGTCAAACTGTCTCCGTCCGCTTTCAATTCACAAAGTTCGCGCGTCGTGATTTTGTTTGGTCAGCAAAGCGTTAGATTCTGGGAAATCGTAAAAGACGAATTGCGCAAAAAAGTGCCTGCTGACGCTTTCGCGTCTACCGAGGCAAAGATCAACAGTTTTGCTGCAGGTGAGGGTACGGTTCTGTTTTACGAAGATCAGGATACCGTCAAATCACTGCAACAGCAGTTTGCCTCTTATGCCGACAATTTCCCGATCTGGTCGGAACAGGCCAGCGGTATGGCGCAATACGCCGTATGGACAGCACTTGCGAACGCCGACATCGGCGCAAGCCTGCAACACTACAATCCCTTGCCGGATGCTGCAGCTGCCAAAGAATGGGACATCCCGACCACATGGAAACTGCGTGCACAAATGCCGTTTGGTTCTAATCAGGCTCCATTTGGCGACAAGACTTTTATCGATGACGCCATACGTTTCAAAGTATTTGCATAAATTACCCATCGATATGGCAGCCCTCACAGGCTGCCAATCGGGTTTGTGAAGTTCAGATTCACTGTTGATTAGAATGGGGCATCAATGTCCACCACATCAATAAGCTTATGGTTGACAAATTCTTTCAGGCCGAGCCCCAGTAATTCACGGCCATAACCTGAACGGCGTATGCCACCAAACATCAAATCGGCTTTAACCATGGTCGGATGGTTAACATAAACCATACCCGTCGAAATCTGCTCTGCCACTTTATAGCCGCGTTCTTCGTCCCGTGTAAACACAGATCCGCCAAGACCAAATGGCGAATCATTGGCAATGGCAATCGCATCGGCTTCGTCTTTGGCTTTTATTATCATGGAAACCGGCCCGAAAAATTCCTGGTAATAAGCTGGATTATCCGGAGTCACATTGGTCAGTATAGTCGGCTGGACGAAAGCTCCCTGACTTGGCACTTTGGGACCCACTTCCGTTGCCGTCGCCCCCTGAGCCACAGCTTTAGCAATCTGTTTACGCACATCGTCGGCAGCAGTCTGGGAAGATAAAGGCGCCAATGTGGTTTTCGGATCCATCGGATCCCCCGCTATCAATTCCGCAACGCCTTTGGTGTACTTGCTCAGGAATTCATCGTAAACAGCGGCATCAATAATCATGCGTTTGGATGAAACGCAAACCTGACCGGCATTCCAGTGACGGCCAAAGACAGCCCATTTCACGGTTTTGTCCATTTCCGCGTCTTTCAATACAACGAACGCATCGGCCCCACCCAATTCCATGGTGGATTTTTTCAGATATTTTCCTGCCAGCTGGGCAACGGACGAGCCCGCCGCTTCAGAACCAGTCAGAGCCACGCCTACTACGCGGCTGTCTTTCAGGATATCTTCAATTTTCTTGTGCGACACAAACAGATTGATGAAGCAGCCGTCAGGCAAACCGGCATCCTTCATTAATTTTTCAAAGGCCTGAGCACATTGTGGCACATTGGAAGCATGTTTCAGGATCAGTGTATTGCCAGCAGCGAGTTGAGGTGCAAGAATCCTTGCAATTTGATAATAAGGAAAATTCCAGGGTTCTATGGCCAATAAAACGCCCAGTGGCTCATGGAGCAGAACGGCTTTCCCTTCTGCCGGATCAAG
This sequence comes from Oxalobacter formigenes, assembly GCA_019424645.1. Classification (GTDB taxonomy): domain Bacteria; phylum Pseudomonadota; class Gammaproteobacteria; order Burkholderiales; family Burkholderiaceae_D; genus Oxalobacter; species Oxalobacter formigenes_D. The sequence continues at coordinate 12,949 of JAHYZB010000065.1, read as the reverse complement.
AACAGGCAATGGTTCAGGCTGGAGCAGTTTCTCGGCATTTCGCACATAGTATTCAAAGATTTGCGCGGATAGTTCCACTTCGGCACGGGCCTCAGAAAACAATTTACCCATTTCCAAAGTCAACAGCCTGGCATAATCATCAGCATTGGCACGCAGTAAATCAGCCGCTTTTTGCAAAATAACGCGGCGCTCGGCGTGGCTCGTTTTTTTCCAGGACTGGAAGGCACGATCAGCAGCATCGATAGCCGCCGCTACCTCTGCATCGGTAGACTCGGAAAAAGATTTAACCAACTCATTGTTATATGGATTGACAGTAGCGAAAGCCATTTTATTACCTCCTGTTAACTGAGACGTTATCCGGAAAATGCCCGGCAAGGCAAAAGATTGAGTAAATCCCCTATTTTCAGCAAGCTGGAATTAGAGGGTAATTATTCCAATGGGGCTATTTTTCTGACAAGGCCAATAGCAACCATAGGGATATTATTTATTTTAAAACACATGCATTTTCTCGCAGAGACCTGAACATCCGGACAGGGTCAAACACTATATGGCACCATAACGCAAGCTCTGCCGAAGTCTTTGATTTATGATGATTGTGAGCATGATTGCCTCATCTATCCGTCTATCGGATGGAGTAAATACGAGTTTCCTCATATATCGCGAACAAGCTCTGTCCGGAATTCTTATGATGCTTTACGACTATTTTCCTTCTTGCCGCCAAACCAGCCATGAACGCTGTATTTGATAATCCCGGCAAATATTTTTTGTTTGATTAAATCGCGTGTCACGCCAGGATAATGTGACATACATTTTCTGTTGCGCAATCTTTTCCGTATTTGGTACTTCACCCCCCGTTTTTTGTAATTAATTATGATAACTTATAAAGATTGATTATCGGAAAACATATTTATAAACAATCACTTCCGGTTTTAATCCATATCAAACATATTCCAAATCCGGATATCGAATATTTTGTATCAGGTTATAGGATACGAATATGGCACATCCCATACATTCATATCCCTACAACCTCCTTGCTGAACTTTTGATTGCAAGGCGGCAGGAACTCGGTCTGCTTCAGACAGAAGTCGCCGAACGTCTCAACAAGCCCCAATCTTTCGTTTCCAAATATGAAAATGTCGGAAGGCGGCTGGATGTCATCGAATTGATTGCGGTTCTGAAAGCACTGGATATGACTCCTTATGAGTTTTTCGATCTGTTTTTATCGAAAATCGATAAAAAGAAATTGCCGTCAGATTTTCTGATTTGAAATCACTATCGTCAAACCATGAAAAATCCCCGGGAAATATCAAGCCGGGCAATGGATTTTTCGTTTCCTGTTTCCATAAGCTGCGCTCGTGCAACAATCTTTTCCATTATCATGGTATTGTTATTATTGTTTCGTTCTTTTAGTTATTTGAAGGGTTCATCATTCTATGGAAATTTCTAAAATTCGTACTCTTGTTTCGCGTTCTGGAGAAATCCAGGGTGTTTTTGTTGTTGATCTGGTTTATATCGATGGTGTTCCCTATGCTGTGTTTGAATGGGAAAACAAGGAAAGCGCAGAACCGACACCTTTACACAAGGTCCGTCTTGACCCTCGTGGTCTGATGGAATTGCCTCCAGGTGGCGCGAATGGAGAAACCTATCAGTACCGTGTTTCCATCGAAGACCCAAGACCGTTTTCCTGATCCTGTATAAACCTTAATGCGTTGGCACTCGTGAATTATGGTTACACCCGAATCGGATAATGAAATCGACGACATCATCTGGTCAGAAATTGAATCCAGTGATTCGCATGGTGATTTCGTCTGTTATGCCGTACATGCTCCACATATGGCAAAATATCTGGAGAATGTCAAAGCTCGTATCGAATCCGGAAAATATCTGGACAATCTGGCTCCGGTTGGCTACTTCAAAGCCATCGAACGCATCGAAAAACTGGCCGATATGGGCGACCCATCGGCAACATTCCACATGGGCAAAATCTATGCCATCGGCATTGCCGTACCGCGGAATGTACCAAAAGCAGTTGAGTGGTACGAAAAGGCCATTGCGCTCGGAGAACCCAGAGCCTACGCCAATCTCGGCTGGTTTTATCAATCAGGTTACGGTGTTCTGACAAATAAGGCGAAAGCTTTCGAATTGCTGTCGTTCGGTGCTGAGAACGGTGTTTTGGCTGCCAAGGCTGCCATCGGTATGATGCTTCTGAATGGGGAAGGATGTACGCTAGACACGGAACTCGGGTTTCAAAAACTCGAGGAATCGTTCAACAGTGGTTATCTGAACGCAGGCAACCATATTTCAGACGTATATTTTGAAGGCAAACTTGTCCCCCGAAATGTCGAGCTTGCCCATGAATGGCTTCAGAAGGTTGCGGATAACGGGGATGAAAGATCGATAGCAATCCTTGGACACTATCTGGTGACCGGCAGTCATGGAAAGACCAATACCGTCAAGGGGCTTGATTTGCTCGAAAAGGCGACCCGGCTGCAATACCTGCCCGCTTATCTCTGGCTTGGCACCTTGTATAAAAAAGGGCTTGGTGTGGAACTGGATGCCGAAAAAGCTATTGAATGGTTCAAAAAGGGCATCAAGGCGGGTTGCAGGGACTGCCAGATCGCACTCACCATGATGTCCATGCCTGAAACGGACAATCCCAAGTCTTATCATTAATCGGGTATTTCCGACGCAAACTTCGATATTTCCACACTCAAGTTTCGTTATTCCCTACAGTTCTAAGATGAAAATAGTGCTATCGTATGCACGAGTTTCACATTTGTTTCTAGATTAGGAATCGGAAAAAATGCTTCGCCAGTGTTCCATCATCTTCATTTGCCTTGCGATCGCGGAATTGATCGTCCACGCCACACACATTAACTTTCCCTCGTCCCTGCTGGGCATGTTGATCCTGACTTTTTCGCTAAAGACCGGTCTGGTCAAACTGGAATGGGTCAAGGGTTTTTCAGACTTTTTGCTATCCCATCTGGGATTGTTTTTCGTGCCGCCGGGTGTTGCTTTGATGCTTTATTTCGGCGTCATTCAGGAACAACTCATTCCTATCGCCCTTGCGACACTGGGAAGTATGTTGCTTGTTTTGCTCACGACCGGATGGACTTACCAGCTCATCCGCAAAATCCTATGAACGAATTCCTGCATAGCGAACTGTTTGCGGTCACCCTGACAGTCGGCCTGTTCTGGGGTGCGCAACTGGTTCAGAAACGATTGAAATCGATCATATTGAATCCCATTCTCGTTGCCATCATCCTGATTATTGTGGTGCTGAAAATAGGAGATATCTCGTACGAGACATATTATGCAGGGGGCAAATATGTTGAGTTCCTGCTGAAGCCGGCGATTGTTGCCCTGGGTGTTCCACTTTATCTCCAGATCGAGCAAATCCGGAAACAGGCGTTTCCGATTCTTGCCTGCCAGCTCGTCGGATGTATTGTCGGAGCGACATCCGCTTATCTTATCGCCTTTCACCTTGGGGCGTCTGTCGATGTTGCGATTTCACTTGCGCCAAAATCGGCGACGACCCCGATTGCTATGGAAGTCTCAAAATTGACCGGCGGTATACCGTCACTGACTGCCATTATCGTGATTCTGACAGGGATTCTGGGCGCGATTCTCGGCAGGGCTTTTTTAAAACTCGTCCGGGTAAAAAGCCCAATCGCGCAGGGGCTTGCCCTGGGCGCGGCAGCGCACGCCGTCGGAACATCCCACGCAATGGAAAAAAACGTCAAGCTGGGCGTGTATTCAAGTCTCGGGCTGATTATCAATGGCACACTGACAGGCCTTTTAACGCCGTACATTCTTCACATGTTCGGCGTTTAACCGCTTCGCTTTCAGCCAACCGTCATGACCTGACGAATCTGACGGGATCGCCTTTGATGCGCACAAGCTTTTTCTGTTCTTCCAGATAGTTCATATGCGCGATCGATTCACCCATCGCAAACATACATTGATGGGTGTCGACAATATCCCTCTCAAACAAGACCGGCAAAATTTCACAGGCTGTTTTCGGGGCTGAACAGGTATCCAGCAAAACCTCGCATCTTTTCTGATGGTGCTTTTCGAGCTGGTCGACACGAAGGTGAATTCCTGTAAAAGGGCGTCCGTGCGAAGGCAGCACAAGCGTATCTTCCGGCAAATCCAGATAACGTCTTAAGGACGACAGGAAATCTTTCAATGGATTGCCGTAGGGATTGGCTGCCTTGACAGGAATATTGGTTGAAATTCCTGGTAAAAGCATGTCACCGGAAATCAGGACATTCAGTTCTTGGCAGTATAAAGAAGCATGTTCGGGAGCGTGTCCATATCCCACAATCACTCTCCATTCATGCTCGCCGATTGTAATCGTGCCGTTATCGAAAATACGGTGATACGTTGACGGAATGAGAGGAAAACCCTTTCTATATGCATTGCCGCGTTGTTTCAAGGCATTCAGGCGTTCATCGTCCAGTCCGTGCAGGCGGAACAGTTCAACCATCGCATTGATGGAATAACTGCCCACGTCATTTGCCAGTGAAAGACCACACAAATATTCACCCTGTGTCATCCATAAGGATGCGCCGGCTTCCTGTTCCAGCCATCCCGACAATCCGACGTGGTCAGGATGATAATGCGTCACGATCTGGCGCGTCAGCGGATATTGCCTCAACCACTCTTGCCACAGTTCTCTGGCCTTGTCCCAGGTCACTCCGGTATCGATAACACACCAGCCGGTCCCATCTTTAATCAGCCATAAATTGACGTGGTTCAATACGAAAGGCAAGGGCATGCGTAACCATAAAATGCCTGGAGCGACCTCCATTACCGAGGAACCTTCCGGAATCATTCTGTCAAAAGGGTAAGTGATTTCTGTCATGAATCGGCCTGCCAATCGTCAAAAACAGAATTGTAGCCTTATGACCTGAAGTATACAAAAGGAGAAAAAGCATGCCCGACACGAAAAAAACCACGAAGGACGATCAGGACGATATAAAAAGTATCGACGATTATCTGGACGAAGCCTTGCAGGAAACTTTTCCTGCGAGCGATCCGATAGCGATCAGCCGACCGGACAAAAAAGTACCTTCAGACCGGGAAAGAAATAAAGAAACAAAACATCAATGATGATCGGACGACGTTTTGGTAGCGTCATGCTTTTCCGGTGAAATAATTCTTTTGAGCCATTTCACCGCTTCCTTCATTTTGCCATTCAAGGCGTAATCCAGTACGGCAGCCCTTTCCTCTGCATTTTCCTGACGGAGGCTGTCCATATCCGGGTGGGGCAATTTCAGGTAACCATCCACTTCCCCATGGTCTTTATGAATTTCCATCCCGGCTTTTTCGGCAATGCAGATCATGGGCCGGTTTGAGGCAAGACAATGGATATAAAGGGTATTGATATGTTTGTTCCGGCAATGAATGGAAGCCCGGTCGAACAGTTTGGTACCGACATTTTTCCGTCGCATGGGTGCAGAAACGGAAACGCCGAATTCGGCGACACGGTTTGGTTGCACGTCCTCGCTGGGAGGCAAATTCTCGGGAAGGGGGAAAGCAAGATGGCCGACGCCGACAAGATTGAATGTACTTTCATAAACGCCGAAAATGGTATCCCTGTCAAAATCGATTGCATTGACATACTTCGTGACCGCTTCATCCGGCAAAGCCGCACCGAAACGCAATCTTCTGTCTGCAGGACTCAGGCCCAGAAAATGATTCAGCATGAAAGGACGATCCTGTTCAGACAGTTCCTTGATGAATACGACAGGATCTTCCTTCATACCGTTTTCTCCAGCGAAAAACTTTAAATCGAAAGCATCAATCTTTGACTGCAACAATTCATTTTAAGTGGAGACTTTACCTGAAATTTCGACAATTACAAATAATTATTGTGCCTCTATACCGGCATCTGCAACACTGGCCTTTTTAATATGCCCGAATCGCCAGGCGTTCACGGCATCGGCCGCTGCATCGGCACGGGCATTGTGCAATGCACGGGGGATTTCTTCCGAGGCATCGTCCATGGAATGGATAATGGCTGCCGCGTCAATACTTCTGGCGGCGTTCAATACCATCATCCAGTAAGCCCTTTGTGGAAAATCGATGTCCTCGAAGCTGACTGTATCGGATTTCCTTCCCCGCAAATCACATTCCGTCGCATTGATCACGTCGATAAACCGTTCCGGCCGCCTGAATGCATCGCAACGTTCCAGCACCATGACCGCCGTTTTGGAACGCAATTCCGAACTCCTCCGGATGTTGCCATGTTCTCTTGCCGTCATCACGGCAATATCCCTCAACATTTTGGAAACGTGCAGGCGACGGCAAACATTGTCGACGAGTGAAGCCCCCCGTTCCTCATGGGCGCGATGATGCGGCCACTGATTCGGCGGAGTCGTTCCCTTTCCAAGGTCATGCAACAGGACGGAAAAACGGACTGTCAGCGGATAATTCATTTTGGCAGAATAATCCAGAGCCAGCAGGGTATGCTTGCCGGCATAAATTTCCGGATGATACTTTTCCGGTTGCGGGACATCCCACAAGGCCTCGATTTCCGGGAAAATGCGATCGAGTGCACCACAATCATGCATGACCTGTATCATTTGTGACGGCCTCGATTCCATCAGTCCCTGCGACAGCTCTTTCCAGACTCTTTCCGGAACCAGTGCATCCACTTCGCCATCGGCCACCATTTTCTTCATCAATTCCATGGTTTCGGGCGCAACGCTAAAGTCTTTGAAACGGGCAGCAAACCGGGCCAGCCTGAGAATCCGGACAGGATCTTCGGCAAACGCTTCCGATACATGCCGGAATACACGATTTTCAATATCCTTGCGTCCTCCGAACGGATCGATAATGTCGCCTTCTTCAGACATTGCCATCGCATTGATCGTCAGATCACGGCGCAACAAATCTTCTTCCAGTGTCACGTCCGGTGAAGCGTGAAAAACAAACCCTTTGTAACCCGGCGCGACTTTCTTTTCCGTGCGTGCCAGCGCGTATTCCTGTTTCGTTTCAGGATGAAGGAAAACCGGGAATTCCTTGCCGACAGGCGTAAATCCCAGCGAAAGCATTTCTTCAATGGTCGAACCGACAACGACATAATCCCTGTCGTGGACAGGCAAGCCCATGATCGTATCTCTTACAGCCCCACCAACGGTATATATTTTCATCATTTTTCGATATCGCTAAAGTGAGTCAGATTCACAAAAATGAATCTGAAAAAACAGTCCACCTCCCAGTTTAAACGATAACTTCCAATTTCGTTGTAACAAGAAGTGACAATCACTTTGAGAGGCAAATCTGGCCGTTGTGTCTATTATGCGGCATGTTTGAAAAACATGCCGGACACACATGTACACGATCTTTATGGGTAAATACGTCCGAGCCGCTGTTTCAGGGATTGAGGCTGGTTCTCGAAGAGCGCAGCATAGTAGGTGGCATTCGACATGACATTTTTGACGTAATCCCGCGTTTCGGTGAATGGGATTGTTTCAGCAAAAATAGCGCCATCAACCGTTCTGGACAAAGTCGAACGCCAGGCCTTCGGCCTTCTCGGTCCGGCATTGTAGGCTGCCGTTGCCAGAACCTGCGAACCACCAAGATCGTTCAAGACCATGTTCAGATAGTTTGTCCCAAGCAATATATTGGTCTCGACACTGTTGATTTTCCCATGGTGATAGTCGGCCAGCCCGATTTTTTTGGCGACATATTTGGCTGTGGCGGGCATCACCTGCATGAGACCGGATGCACCAACCGAAGATTGCGCTTTCATGACGAAACGGGATTCCTGCCGGATCAGGCCATATGTCCAGGCCATATCCAGTCCTAGCTGATTTGTCGCCACCTTCATGTTTTCCTTGAATGGAGTAGGGAAACGCTGGTTGAAATCCACTTCTTTTCGGGTGCGGTCAGATGTATTGACCATTCTGTCAAGCAAATTGACTTCTTTGGCATATTCCGCAGCAGCCAGCAACTGACGCTCATTCATCTTGCGCAATTGCCAGTTCCATTCCCTTGTTCCCTCAAAACGCCAATTCATTTTGAAGAATTTCTGGGCCAGCTGAAACCCAGGATTGGCGGCCATTATCGCAATTTCAGAACGGTTCAGGGGATGTTTGTTGACTGGTGAAACAATTTTCTTGCCCAGTTCTTCCAGCGCAAGCTGTCCATAGAAATGATATTGGTCAGCTATCGACGCAAACAGTTTATGTGCCTTGTCCCGATGTCCCATCGCCAGTTGCGCACGTCCTTTCCAATAAACCCATGCTGGTTCTTTCTGGAGGGAGACCGGCATCTGGTTGATCCATTCATTCACCAGTTTCCACTCTTCCTTGCGCAGGGCAGTCCTGACTTTCCATTCATGAGCGTAAGGAGAAATATTGGCTGTCTGTGCCTTCTTCCAGTATTCCAGCGCATTCGGCGCCAAGGCAATCGAAGCAGGCAGTGCAATCACGGACCAGCCAATAGCCTGTTCTTTTTTGTTCAGGGCAGAAGAGGCATCATTCAGATATTGCGCAGCCAGTCCCTGATCTTTTTTGGCGACTTTCTGGAGTGCCAGAAGAAATTTTTCATGAGAGACGCGATCCGAACCCGCGCCCCGGCTCAATACCGTTGCAGGCAATTCGATCGCTCTGGAAATATCCGTTTTTTCGGCACCGGCCAGAACTCCGAACCGCGCCGCCAGGGCCGTCATGCTGGATTCACCCGCCAGCCTGCTCTGGTACCAGATATCGTCATCGCTGAACTGTTTTTTGGCGGCCAGATCGGACACCAGCGCATAACAGGCTTCACCATATTTTTTTGGCGTCGTTAACAGCTTGCGAGCCTCGTCGGCAACATTCTGGCCTTTGGCCGATGCTGACAGCAGCGCATAACACTTGACCTGCGTATCGTCCGCCAGCTCGAAAAGGGGGAAATGCTTGTCGAAGCTCGGCCAGTTTTCATTTTTCCCCTGAAGAAGCAGCCAGTCGTTTCTCAAACGGTCGGCAATGGCTTCCCCCTTGTATTTATTCAGGTAAGCATCGACTTGTGCTTCACTGGCATTGCGCAAATCCGATTTCAGAAGATAATAATCGACGTAAGATGGAACCGGATAGGATCGCAGACTGTCTGCGAGGCGGCTTGCACGTGTGGCGTCCTGCTTTCTTGAGGCGTCACGCAATTGACGGAAAGTTTCATCCTGCGCGGAAGTGGTCGTTAAATCCTGCGAAGCCTGCGCAAAGGGTAAAATCATAAATACCATTGCAAACAACAAAAAGCTCCTGATTTTTGCGCACATGACCGACCTCTCAATTTTATTCGGGATGATTACCATTTTATGAGTTTACCACCATCAGACAGCAACAAGCACGGTGAGCCGTCAACGACCGCTGACGACAAACGGGCATTGCGTCGTTTACTTCTGAAGTTACGGGGCGAAATCAAACCGGACGAACGCAGGTATTTTGATCAGAAAATCAGCCAACAAGTTTCAAAATATCTGGAATCCTTTGCTTTCCCGTCATTGGGTGTTTATCTTCCAATCAGAAACGAACCCGAACTTGACGATCTCTACGCAGGATTATCCACAAAAATGGCTCTTTCATTGCCGATTACATCAGGAAAAGAGCAGCCATTGCAATTTATCAGCTGGTCACCCGGCGACGAGCTGCTCGTCGGCGACTATGGCATTGCCGTTCCGAAAGTACAAAAGCCCGTTCCCATGCCTGTCGCCATGCTGATTCCCTGCGTGGGATTTACTGAAAAACGTTTCCGTCTCGGTTATGGCGGCGGTTTTTTTGATCGGACACTGGCACTTTATCCGGAAACACATAAAATCGGAGTGGCCTATTCCTGTCTGGCAACCGCTTTCGATGCCGAAGAAAATGACATTCCACTCGATTGCATTATTACTGAACAGGGAATTGTGCTTTAATTCACTTTTTACCAATTGTTGAAGTCCCGATGCGAATTCTTATTGTCCGGGTCTCCTCTCTGGGAGACGTTGTCCACAACATGCCCGTGCTGGCCGATATCCATCGCCATTATCCCGATGCCATCATCGACTGGGTCGTTGAGGAATCGTACGTGGGTCTGGTCAGACTGAACAAACACGTCAACGAAGTCATTCCCTTTGCACTGCGTCGCTGGAAAAAGAACATCTTTTCCTCTTCGGTCCGGAAAGAATTCAGCCTGTTTCTGAACCAGTTACGAAGCCGCTCTTACGATTACGTTTTCGATACACAGGGGCTGATCAAGACTGGACTGGTCATGGGTTTTGCCAATACCACAAAAAAAGGCAAGAAAATCGGACTGGCTCATAAGACGGACGGTTCAGGATATGAGCCCCTGTCCCGGATCTTTCACGATAAAAGCATTTCGGTTGAAAAACACATCCATGTCGTCCAGCGTGGTCGTGAAATTGTTGCCAAAACCCTCGGCTATACCATCGATACTCCACCGGATTTTGGCCTGACCGTACCGGATGAACATCCGGATTGGCTGCCGTCCGAACCTTATGCGGTTTTTTTTCATGGAACGTCGCGTGATTCCAAGAAATGGCCCCGGCAAAACTGGATCGAAATCGGACAATTACTGGAAAAATCAGGGCTTGGCATTCTTCTCCCATGGGGTTCGGCACAGGAATTCGATGAAGCCTCCTCACTGGCCGCATCATTGCCCAATGCAAAAGTCCTGCCCCGCCTATCCATTATGGATGCAGCCTTGCTGACCGGAAAAGCCAGCTTTGTCGTAGGTGTGGACACTGGCCTGTCGCATCTGGCTGCCGCATACGACAAACCGACCGTCCAGATCTATTGCAATATCCCCAGATGGCGGACATGTGCCGACTGGTCTGGCAATATCGTCAGTCTTGGAGGCCCCGATGAAGTGCCGACACTGGCTGAAGTGAAAAAAACGGTCGAAACGCTGCTTTCAAAAATCCGATAAAAAACTGCCGTAACGCGATTGAATCGTTACGGCAGTTTTGATTAAAAATACAGGCTTACTGGGCGTATTGCGTCTTGTCAGTCGAAGCAGGTTTCGCTTGCTCGTTACTTGGCGCTGAGAGTGTCGAAAGTTTTTGCAACTGCTCATCGCTGATATATTCGAAAACCTTGACCACTTTCTGAACACCGCTGACGCCACCAGCAACCTGAGCCGCACGATTGCCTTCACGTTCGGTAACGAGTCCCATCAGGTAAACTGTTCCGCGCTCGGTTACTGTCTTCAATGAATTCGAAAACAGATCCTTGGTATCGACAAAGCTGGCGGACACTTTCCCGGTAATGAATGCATCATTGGAGCGCGATGTGAAACTGGAAGGCGCCAGTATCGCGAGTTCGTTGACGACGGATTCCACATTGTCGATCCGGGAAATAGCGTTTCCGACCGCCTGTTTCATCGCCTCGTTCGGCACTTCTCCTGTCAGGAGGACTTTACGATTGAAACTGGTCACGCTGACGTGCCCCTTGTCCCCGACAATATTCGATGCCTGATTTTCACCCTTCAGATTGATCACCTTGTCTTCCGTCTGTGCTCCCAGTGTACGGCGGTCAGTTGCCGCCATCGAACCGCTGACCGTGCCTCCTACCATCATGACCGGAACGCAGGCCGACAATGAGCATAACATGGCACCGCCCAATACCAGCGCAGCCAGACGATACTTCCAGACTCCCTTAATCATCGACATCCTCCCCGAATAATGCAGCATCGATCCCATCGCAAATGCAGTGGATCACCAACAAATGAACTTCCTGAATTCTCGCCGTTCTGTCATGCGGCACACAAATATGCACATCATTTTCAGTCAACATCTGTCCAATAGCGCCACCGCCTTTACCGGTCAGCGCAACCACGCTCATTTCCCGGTCGTGAGCTGCTTCGATTGCGGCGATGACATTGGAGGAATTGCCGGAGGTTGAAATAGCCAGCAACAAATCACCAGGCTGGCCGAAAGCCTGAACCTGTTTTGTGAATACATCCCTGAAACTGTAATCATTGCCGACCGCGGTCATAATTGATGAATCGGTCGTCAATGCCATGGCAGGCAATGGGAGACGTTCCTTTTCAAACCGCCCGACCAGTTCCGCAGCAAAATGCTGGCAATCGGCAGCAGAACCGCCATTACCGCATGCCAGGATTTTATTTCCCTGAGTCAGCACCGAAAACATCAGGTCTGCTGCATTGCCGATCGGCTCGGCCATCACTTCTGCGGCCTGTTTTTTTAACTCGGCACTTTCAATAAAGTGTCCCAATATTCTCTGATTTCTCATTTAATTTCTTGTAAAAGGTCCTATTCGGCTTCAATGGCATTTTTCAGCCACTGACATTTGTCACCTTCCATTGCAATCACGTCGAACCGGCAAGCCGGAGTTTTTCTGTATTTCATTAAAAAATGTTTTGCCGTTTTGATCAGCCTGGATTGTTTGACATACGAAACACTCTGGGCCGCGCCGCCAAAATCCATATTTTTGCGTTTGCGGACTTCAACAAAAACAAGCTCGCAGCCATCCAGCATGATCAAATCGATCTCACCAAAACGGCAACGGTAATTCCGTTCGAGGAGATTCAATCCGTTCAGAAGCAAAAATTGTAACGCATCTTCTTCGGCCTGACTTCCAATACCTTGTTTATCCGGTGAAATTTTACAGGATGAAACCACTTGCCGCTCTTTCATTAACAAATCGATACAAACAACTGGATCATAATTTCCGCTTGTATTTAGCGAAAGGCTCGGGGAAAATCTGTCAATCGATAGCCAAAACGGTCTGAAAAAGGAGCCACCCTTGTCCATCCAACAGTTAATGGAATCTCTATCACATCAAAATGTTCCGACGTCAACATTATATGTGATCGCCACGCCTATCGGAAACATCGGGGACATCAGCCTGAGAGCGCTGCATATTCTTGGCATGGCTGATCTGGTGGCCTGCGAAGATACGCGCACAAGCAAGGCACTCCTTTCCTGCTATGGCTT
>JAHYZB010000064.1 GCA_019424645.1 Oxalobacter formigenes | reverse complement strand
CCGCGAGGGGTGCGACCCACCACCCCCACCGGCAACCGTATAGACGATAGTTTCAATCCACGCACCCGCGAGGGGTGCGACTGTCCCTTCTGAAAGCCTGATAAACAGGGCTTTTGAAGGAACGTTTTCGAGCATATCTCTTTTTTTCGTCTAAATCCACTTACATTTTTGCCTGATTTCATTTTTTTCAATATTTTCAATTATCTGGATGTGCGAGCTTCTCTCAAGGGAGGGTCTGTCTGCTTCAGGTCCTCGTTTTCTATCTTGCCTCCCCTACCTGTTTTATTTGCCACTGTTTTTTCCTTTTTTTCAAAAGACCCGTGGCCCTTCGTGAATAACGGCTTCCCTACAATGAACGCTGAATCTGCTGTTTAAACACAATTCAACAAAGCTCTGCCTGAAAGTCGTTTGTTTCCACGGGAAAATGTTTCCTTTCACGGACAATTTCCCGGCCGGAAACAGGTTTTCTCAAGCTGTTTTGAGTGTCAGGGATCTTTTGTATGCCGAAGGGGTTTGCCCTGTCGTTTTCCTGAACTGGCGATTGAAGTGGGACAGGTTAGCGTAACCGGATTCCCATGCGATGCGTGAGACTGGCCAGCCGGTGTCGATCAAAAGACGGCAGGCGTTGTCTATCCTGATGCGGGCAAGGCATTGAAAGACCGTTTTTCCTGTCTCCCGTTTGAAGAGTCGACACATGGCATTGGCGTTCATGCCGATTTTTCCGGCGATGTCGTTTAATGAGAGGCTCTCACGAAACGATTCTTTCAGGCACGCCTGTATCCGGGTGACGGCATCGGCAAAGTTTTCTTTTTCGGGGGTGACCGGCAAGAAGGAAACCAGCCTTGTCCGGCTCGCTGAGGACAGTTTGTCGAGGATGGAAAGCAATACCTGAACCCGCGCGATTCCCTTTGTTTTACGGAGTTTCTTCATGAGAGCATGAATGGTGCGGTTTTCACGGGGATCGGTAAAACGGATGCCGCCCCGGCTTTTTTTCAGGAGGGAATGGATCGGACGATATTCCTCGATTTGCTCCATGTCCTCCGGAAACAGGCTGGCGGGAAAATAAAGAAGGATCGCCGAGAGAATCGCAAATGTGGACATGGGGTATTCCCTTTGCGATCAGGGTCAGGTCCCCTGCTCCGAATTGTTCGACGGCATGACCGATGTATTCCTTTCCTGTTCCGGACGTTATCAGGATGAGTTCGTATTCATCGTGATAATGCAGGGGATATTGAAGTTGGGAAAATGTCACGAGCGTAAAGGATCGGTCGATATCGTGAATGATTTTTCGCCGCAGGATTTTCATGGCTCAGGTGTTCATATCGGGTTCGGTTCGACGATTCAAATGATACATCAGTATGCAAGGGCACATCCCTTGTCTGTTTTGCTTTAGTCCATCTTGTGCAAATTAGTATTACAGGAAGCTAATATCGTATCAGTCCATATCCTGTTGAAAGCGTATATTTCTGACGTTGTTCACGTACAGGGAGACTATTGTGCAAACCGGTTTCATTAATGCCCCATCGGGATTTTCCAGCCGTATCAGACGGGCTATCGAGGCACTGGAAAATGGTCGCGGTATTTTGTTGATGGATGACGAAAACCGTGAGAACGAAGGCGACCTGATTTTTGCAGCTGAAAAGATGACGGTGCCGCAAATGGCGCTGATGATCCGGGAATGCAGCGGGATCGTGTGCCTGTGTATGCCGGGAAAAATGGCTGAAAAGCTTGATCTTCCTTTGATGGTTGAAAACAATACGAGCCGGTACGGGACGGCTTTCACGGTGTCGGTTGAAGCGGCAACTGGCGTCACGACGGGTGTTTCGGCGGCCGACCGGATTCGCACGATCAGGATGGCGGTTTCACCGGGTGCCAAACCGGAGGATCTGAATCGTCCCGGCCACATTTTTCCGCTCATTGCCAGGGAAAACGGCGTTTTCGACAGAGGTGGCCATACGGAAGGCAGTGTCGACCTGATGAAACTGGCAAAACTGTCCCCTTTTGCCGTTTTATGCGAACTGACGAACCCTGACGGATCGATGGCACGCCTTCCGGAGATTCGCCTCTTTTCGGAAAAGCACGGTTTTCCGGTTGTGACGATTGCCGATATCAAGGCATACCGCTCTTCAGAAACGATACCGGCTTGAGATATTTTTCAATTAAAAAGCCCGATATTCTGGAATCGGGCTTTTTCGCTTTTACCCCAGATGGGTTCTTCTCTTTTTCCGGGGTCTTTTTTGTGCCGTCCAGAATTTTTCTTTCCTGACGTCCAGTGGCAACTCGAACGAATCGCTGGCCTGTTCCAGAAAAAGGACATTTTTGTATTCGATGACGGAGAGCCCTTCCGGGCTGGCGACTTTCAGGGGAACCGGATGGCCCGGTACGCGCCATTCATCGTATTCGACATGCCTGCCGAATGATTCAAGGACGGTGCGGTATTTGCTGACGATCCTGCCGTTTATGATGTCATCGCCGATGAAACGGCGCTTGACCTGTGCGTCATTGTAGTGCTCGCCGATGATGCCGGTCGTGGCGGCGATATCGAATTTCATGGCGAGTTCGTTATAGATTTTGTTCTTGCCGATGAGCCAGTAGGTATTGGTGTCTTCGCGCATGATGATGGTCTGGCTGTTCCCTTTGCTGTCACCGATGTCCATACGGACCTTGTTGGGATAGTAGCGGAACCGGCCGGAGTAGCGTTCGCCATTGAAGGTGAAATCGATCTCGGATTCGAAGCTCATGGCCCATGAAAAAGCGGAAAACATGGAAAGTGAGATCACTGCAGCTATTTTGATCAAGATCTTTTTCAACATGCCATCGTCCCTTCCCTTCTTCCGGTTAAGTCAATTTTCATGAGCTTTTTCATTTTAACATTGCACGGAAGAAATGGAAGGGTATTCTGACCGGAATTGCATTTGAAAAATGGATTGGTACAGTGTTCTTCAACAAGCGTTTTTTCTCCTTCCATGAAAGAAAAAGGGAACGACATGCGTTCCCTTTCCCGACCTTGTTGATATGGATTCCTGAACCGGGGCGAAGATGCGTTTTCCGTAAAAGACTGTCCCGACTTTCCGGTCTGTTTCAATTGTCACTTCTCTCCTGTTTTTCAGCTCCACCGTTGTCATCGGCCTTGTTCTCTGAAATCTTCGGTTCCTGTTCGGCATCCGGGTCATAAGCCAGCAATCGGAACTGTTTCCCCTCGAAAATGGCGATGACTTCGTCTTCGGAGAGCGTTTCCTGATCGAGCAGCGCTTTGGCTCCGGTCTGAAGGGCATCGACTTTTTCTGTCAGGATGGATGTCGCCTTTTCAAACGCTTCCCGGATAAGCTGGCGCACTTCATCGTCGATGTCGCGTGCGGTTTCATCCGAATAGTTCCGGTTTTCCTGCTGGATTTCACCGGCTTGCGCCAGAAAGACGTTCCGGGTCGTTTCGTAGGCAATCTGCCCCAGTTTTTTGCTCATGCCGTACCGCGTGACCATGCTGCGGGCGATTTCGGTCGCCCTGACCAGATCGTCTGACGCGCCGGTGGTCACTTCCCTGAAATGAAGGGCTTCAGCTGCCCTGCCGCCCAGCAGGACGGCCATTTTGTTTTCCAGTTCCGGCTGCGTCATCAGGTAACGGTCTTCCGTCGGACGGTTGATGGTATATCCGAGCGAGCCGATACCGCGCGGGATGATCGATACTTTATGGACGGTTTCCGCGCCCGGCAAAGCCAGTGAAACGAGGGCATGCCCCATTTCGTGCCAGGCGACGATTTCGCGTTCTTTCGGGTTGATGAGCCGGTTTTTCTTTTCCAGTCCGGCAATCATGCGCTCGATGGCGCCGGTAAAGTCTTCAAGCATGACCGCGTCGTGCCTGCGCCGAGTGGCGAGAATGGCGGCTTCATTGACGAGATTGGCAAGATCGGCGCCGGAAAAGCCGGGTGTCAAGGCCGCGATCTGGTCGACGTTGATGTCGTCGCCCAGTTTGATCTTCTTGAGGTGGACACGCAAAATCTGGATGCGGCCGGTTTTGTCCGGACGGTCGACCAGAATCTGGCGGTCGAAGCGCCCTGCCCGCAGCAAGGCCGGATCGAGGATTTCAGGCCGGTTGGTCGCTCCCAGCAGGACGAGGCCGGATGTGGAATCGAATCCATCG
The DNA here is from genome assembly GCA_019424645.1 of Oxalobacter formigenes. GTDB lineage: Bacteria > Pseudomonadota > Gammaproteobacteria > Burkholderiales > Burkholderiaceae_D > Oxalobacter > Oxalobacter formigenes_D. The sequence goes on along the minus strand of JAHYZB010000064.1, from coordinate 215 downwards.
AGTTCGGCCAGCAGCTGGTTCAATGTCTGTTCTTTTTCATCGTGACCACCCATACCATAGGCACCTCGCGCCTCGCCCAGTGCGTCGATTTCATCGATGAAGATAATGGCCGGTGCCTGTTTTCGTGCCTGCTCGAACAGGTCGCGCACACGGGCGGCACCCACACCGACGAACATTTCGACGAATTCCGAACCGTTAATCGAAAAGAACGGGAC
>JAHYZB010000063.1:767-3203 GCA_019424645.1 Oxalobacter formigenes | reverse complement strand
TATAGACGGGGACGTGTTGTTTGCCGTTATGAACGGCAATTGTCAACCCGATAAAATCCGGCATAATTGTTGACCGACGAGACCATGTTTTAATTGGCCGTTTATCCTTGGATGCCTGTGCGGCTTCAACCTTGTTTACCAAGTGAGCATCGCAGAAAGGTCCTTTTTTCAACGAACGTGTCATATGCTACCCCTTATTTCTTGTTGCGGCGCGAAACGATCATCGAAGTCGTACGCTTGTTACTACGCGTTTTCAGACCCTTAGTCTTCTGACCCCAAGGCGTTACTGGATGACGTCCACCGGATGTTCTGCCTTCACCACCACCATGCGGGTGATCGACCGGATTCATAACAACACCACGAACGGTAGGACGAACACCACGCCAGCGTGTTGCACCCGCTTTACCCAATTTACGCAGATTCTGTTCGGAATTACCGACTTCGCCGACAGTTGCACGGCATTCAATGTGTACACGACGGACTTCACCGGAACGCAAACGAATCTGCGCATACGAACCTTCGCGAGCCATCAGTACAACTGCAGCACCCGCTGTACGAGCCATCTGCGCACCTTTGCCCGGCAACATTTCGATGCAGTGCAATGTGGTACCAACAGGAATATTACGCAGTGGCAGGCAGTTGCCAGCCTTGATCGGCGCTTCGGAACCATTCATGACCTGGTCGCCAACAGACAGGCCTTTGGGAGCCAGAATGTAACGGCGTTCACCATCAGCATAACAAAGCAATGCGATGTTTGCGGTACGGTTTGGATCGTATTCAATGCGCTCGACTTTGGCAATAATTCCATCTTTATTGCGAACGAAGTCAACTACACGGTAATGCTGTTTGTGACCACCACCGAGGTGACGGGTCGTGATATGACCGTTATTGTTACGTCCGGCACTTTTGGATTTCTTTTCAATCAGACCAGCAAAAGGACGACCTTTATAAAGATCAGGATTTACCAGCTTGACCATTCCCCGACGTGCAGGAGAAGTCGGTTTGACTTTAACGAGAGCCATTATTTACCCTCCTCAGTAAAGTGAATCTCCTGACCAGGCTTCAGACTGACATAAGCCAGTTTCTGATTGTTTTTACGTCCCATTGTTCTGCCGGAACGTTTTTTCTTGCCCATACGGTTCAATACCTGAACAGATTCGACTTCTACTTTGAACAGATTTTCAACCGCAGCCTTGATTTCAGGCTTGGTCGCACATTTCATAACACGAAAAATGACTTGTTCGTATTTTTCAGCAACGAAAGTCGCTTTTTCCGAAATAACCGGAGCCAGCAATACTTTCATGATGCGTTCTTCACTAATTTTCATGACTGCGCTCATGCCAGCATCTCCTCAATCTTACCCAGAGCTGCCTTGGTGATCAGTACATCTTTGAAATGTACCAAAGAAACAGGATCTGCCTGGTGTGGTTCAACCACCAATACATTAGGCAAATTGCGGGAGGCCAGATAAAGATTTTCGTCGAACGAATCTGTAATGACCAACACGGAGCCAAAGCCGAACTCTTTCAGTTTCTGAGCCAGCATTTTCGTTTTTGGCGCATCAATTGCCAACTGATCGATAACGGTCAGTCTGTCTTCGCGTGCAAGCTGGGACAAAATGGAACAAACGCCCGCGCGATACATTTTCTTGTTAACTTTATGAGAAAAGTTCTGGTCAGGCGAATTCGGGAAAGCACGACCACCTCCACGCCACAATGGGGAGGAAGACATACCGGCGCGAGCACGGCCAGTGCCTTTCTGACGCCAGGGTTTCTTGGTGGTATGCGCTACCGTTTCACGGTTTTTCTGCTGACTGTCAGCAGTTCTTGCATTGGCCTGGAAAGCGACGACGAGCTGATGAATCAGTGCTTCGTTGTAATCACGTCCGAAAATGGTATCCGGAGCATCGACTTTACCAGCGGCCTGGTCATTTCCATTCAGGAGCTTCAATTCCATCTGTTATGCCCCCTTGCTAACTTTGATTTTGACTGCAGGGCGAACAATAACCTCTGCATTCTTGGCGCCCGGAACAGCACCTTTAACCAACAACAGATTACGTTCTGCGTCGATTCGTGCAATTTCCAGATTCTGTATGGTTTTGGTGACGTCACCCATGTGACCGGTCATCTTTTTGCCCGGAAAAACACGACCTGGATCCTGGTTCATACCGATGGAACCAGGAACGTTGTGGGAAAGAGAGTTACCGTGGGTAGCACGACCAGATGCAAAATTATGACGTTTGATGGTACCGGCATAACCTTTACCAATCGAAACACCCTGAACGTCAATCTTCTGACCAGCTTCAAACATCGTAGCAGGCAACACATCACCCGCCTTGACTTCTGCTGCTTTAGATTCATCCACCGTGAATTCGCGCAAAACAGTTCCAGCCTCGACACCCGCTTTCGCAAAGTGACCGGCTGCAGCTTTATTGAC
>JAHYZB010000063.1:0-757 GCA_019424645.1 Oxalobacter formigenes | reverse complement strand
CGGGAAGGACGGCGTTTTCCAAATGCGACTTGAACGGCGGTATAACCGTCGGTTTCAGTCGTTTTGACTTGCGTAACACGGTTGTCAGATACGTCTACAACGGTGACAGGAATAGAATCCCCCTCATCCGTGAAGATACGCATCATTCCAACCTTACGCCCGATAAGGCCTAGGCTCATTTTTTTCTCCATTCCTGCCTACGATTGGGCAGGGCTGTTTATCAACATACTTAAAACAAGAGCAAAAACAATCTCTTGCCATGTTAAGCGGCGCATTATATCCCGCATGCGCCGTTTAGACAACCATTAAATAAAGCAAAGCAATTATTGCAGTTTAATTTCAACATCTACACCAGCAGGCAAATCCAGTTTCATCAATGCATCAACCGTCTTGTCTGTCGGATCGATAATGTCCATCAGGCGCTGGTGTGTTCTGATTTCGAACTGGTCACGGGACGTTTTGTTTACGTGAGGGGAACGCAGAATATCGAAACGCTGAATACGGGTTGGCAGTGGAACCGGACCCTTGACAACAGCACCGGTACGTTTGGCCGTATCGATGATTTCCTGAGCGGACTGATCGATCAGTTTGTAATCGAACGCTTTCAGACGGATGCGAATTTTTTGGTTTTGCATAATATCTTTCTAAAGAACGAGCTGCGAATGGTCGAGCCATTCGCAGCATTTAGTAAATTACCGAGACAACAAAAATTACTCAGTGATTTTAGCAACGACACCTGCGCCGACGGTTCTGCCGC
>JAHYZB010000062.1:11054-20893 GCA_019424645.1 Oxalobacter formigenes | reverse complement strand
ACATTTGTGGCACATTTATGGAGTTTCAGGCTGTTTATGGTCTGTTTTAAGCAATTTACGGCTGGATTTGTTGGGATGGGGCAACAATCCTGACGGCAATCAGGCCGGAAAACCCGGCCTGAAATGCGTGTCCTGATGTGCCAGAGCAGCTATATGCCCTTCCCGCCCAGTCCCAGATCGCGGTCGATGGCGGCAGGCGGAACGACGAGGATATCGCAATCGGTTTCGTTGATGGTATTGCGGGTCGTGCTGCCCAGAAGGAATTCTTCGAGCCGGGTGCGTCCGTGTTTGCCCATGACGATCAAATCGGGTTTTTTACTGTCGATGTGTTCTTTCAGGACGACGGACGGGACACCGAACTGGATGACGGGTGTAATCGGGTTGGGCACGTCCAGTTGCGAGATGAAATCCTGCATTTCAGCGCCGGCTTTCAGCCGGATATTGGATCGGAATTCATGCAGAAGCCCTTCCGAGACGCTGGCATAACGCATCATGCCTTCATTGGGGACTTCGTAGGCATGGATCAGTACGATTTCGGTTTCCGGTGTCGCTATCGCCAGTGCCTGCTGCGCCAGATAAAGCGATATTTCGGAAAAATCGACGGCAACGATAATTTTCCGGTAGTCGCCAGCAGGAGGTTTACGGACGATCAGCAATGGGCACGGGTTGAATTGCAGGAGCTTGCTGGGCAGGTTGCCCAAAAACATGTCGCTGCTCGGATCGCATCCATGTGCCCCGACAACGAGCAGGCCGGTTTTTTCGTCGATGACACGGGTGGTGATTTCGTGCGCCGGTTTGCCGAACCGGATCACGAGCTTTGAATCGATACCGTAAGATTCCCTGAGCCTTTTGGTGACGTTTTCCAGATCGGCTGCCAGTCCTTCCCTGACGACCCGTTCGGTTTCGTCGGTCGGACTTTTCAGGGCACGCGTCAGCATATCGATGACGGAAAGGTCCTGTACGTTGATGATGTCGAGGGAATCGACGGCCAGCTGCCTGCATAGCAAGGCAGCCCGCTTTTCTGCCATGACGGCACAGGTGGACATATCGGTCGCCACCATGATGCTTGCGATTTTTTTCATGGGTTTTCCTCCTGATGCAATATGGTGGTGGATGAGGTTGTTTTTCCTAATGTAACCTTTAACGCTGAAAATTTCATCTCTGTGAGCTGTTTTTCGACGAGTTTGTTTGATTTGGTCAACGCGATTTCACTTCCGGTAAAAAACCTTGTTCAAAATGAAAAACAGGACGGGCAAGCCGTCCCGTCCGTCCTAGAAGTCCGGCTTGCCTTTTCTCGCCGCCAGGAACCGTTCGAATGCCTTGTCCATTTCAATGACCAGAAAGGTAGCCAGACCCATCGCAAGGATGAGTATCCAGTCCTGTGGGCGGAGCGACGCCGTATCGAAGAGGTCGTGGAACCAGGGCGTATAGGTATAGATGAGCTGGAGAACGGCCAGTATGCCTATCGATATGTAAATATACTTGTTGCCGCAAAAAATCCGTCTGGTCAGTGAGGTGCTTCGCAGGAACCGGCAGTTCAGGAGATAGGCCATCTGCCCGACGACAATGGTACAGGCGACGACGGTTCTCGCTACTTCGATGCTTTGCCCGCGCCGGAGCTCGAGATTGAACAGCAATAGTGCCGCCAGCATCAGAATGAAGGAAACGAATACGATCCGCCATATCTGGTAATACGACAGCGGCGGTGCTTTCGGGTTTCGTGGTGGCCTGTCCATGACGTTGGCCTCGGGCCTCTCGAACGTCAGTCCCAGACAGAGGGTGACCGCCGTGATCATGTTGATCCACAAAATCTGCTTGGATGTCATGGGTAAGGCAAAGTCAAACAGGACGGCGGCGATAACGACCATGGTCATGCCGCCATTGGTCGGCAACAGGAACAGGATGCCTTTTTGCAGGTTGTCGTAAATCCGTCGCCCTTCCCTGACGGCGCCCGCAATGGTACTGAAGTTGTCGTCCGCCAGAACGATGCTCGCGGCTTCCTTGGCTGCCTCGGTGCCTTTGACACCCATTGCCAGCCCGACGTTGGCACGTTTCAGGGCCGGTGCGTCATTAACGCCATCACCGGTCATGGCGGTGACTTCTCCGTTGGCCTGAAGGGCCTCAACGAGTTTCAGCTTGTGTTCCGGGCTGGTGCGGGCAAAGACGTCTACCTCCTGAACAACGCGTCTCAGTTCGGCATCGTCCATTTTTTCAAGTTCCGCTCCCGTGACAGCCCGTTTGCCAACACCGATGTTCAGGCGCTCGCCGATGACCCGTGCCGTTTCGACATGGTCGCCGGTAATCATTTTGACGACAATCCCTGCATGATGGCACTGGTCGACGGCGAGGAGCGATTCCTCACGTGGCGGATCGATGATGCCGAAAAGACCGAGGATGACCAGCCCGCCTTCGACATCGTCAAATGTCAGGTCGGTCTTGTCACCGGGTACGACTTTGGCGGCAACGGCAAGCGTTCTCTGGCCGGATGACGCGATTTCGCGGATTTTCTCATGCCAGTAATGTGGGTTGACCGGACGTTTTCCTGTCAAGGTGCGCTCATCAGAGGCGCGTTCGATAATCGTTTCGGGAGCGCCTTTGACAAAGATGAATTTCGTACCGGAACTGTTCTGGTTCAGGGTGGCCATGAAACGGTGTTCCGATTCGAACGGTATGGAAGCGATGCGGTATTCCAGGTCACGCTGGACGTTCGGGTCGATGCCCGCTTTCATGCCAAGAGACAGAAGCGCGCCTTCGGTCGGGTCGCCAATGACACTCCAGGTATCGTCCTTTTCCTGGAGGACGGCGTCATTACACAGAACGGCAGCATGAACCAGTTCTTCCAGCTCGGGATGTTTGTATACCTCGACCATATGATGGTCCAGATAGAATTCGCCTGCCGGGAAGTAACCGGTTCCGGTGACTTCAAACAGCCTGTCCGGTGTGACGACTGTCTGGACGGTCATTTCGTTTTTGGTCAGTGTGCCGGTCTTGTCCGAACAGATGACGGTTACGGAACCGAGGGTTTCGACGGCGGGCAAGCGCCGGACGATGGCATTCAGGCGTGCCATTCGCTGTACACCCAGCGCCAGCGTAATGGTCATGACGGCGGGCAGCCCTTCGGGAATGGCGGACACGGCGAGCGCCACACACATCAGGAACATGTCGGCAATGGAATAGTCCCGTATGACTGTGCCGATGATGAAGGTGAACACGGTCACGGCGAGGATACCGACGGTCAGCCAGCGGCCGAACACGGCGATCTGACGCAAAAGCGGCGTCGTGATTTCCTTGACATCGTTGATCATCTGGCCGATCCGGCCGAATTCGGTCATGTCGCCCGTACTGACGACAACGCCCATCGCACTGCCGTGCGTGACCAGCGTGCCGGAATAGACCATGTCTTTCCGGTCGCCCAATGGCGTGTTCATCTGGACAGGTTCGACATCCTTGGTAACCGGATGCGATTCGCCGGTCAGGGCTGATTCGTCGATGGAAAGGCTGTGCACGTCGGTTAACCGGATATCGGCTGGAACCCGGTCACCGGATGCGAGCATGACGATGTCTCCCGGAACCAGTTCTTCACTGAAGATGGACGTGCGCTTGCCGTCCCTGATGATAGTCGCTTCAAGGGACAGCATTTTGCGGATGGCCTCAAGAGCACTTTCGGCCTTCCCTTCCTGTATGAAACCGATGATGGCGTTGATAAGGACAACCCCGACAATGACGCCGGTATCGATCCAGTGTTTCAACAGGCCGGTGATAAGTGCCGATACCAGCAACACATAGATCAGGACATTGTTGAATTGCAGGAAAAAACGGGCGAACGGGCTGCGGACTTTGGTGACGGACAGAGTATTCGGGCCGAATTCGTGCAGGCGTTTTTTGGCTTCTGCCTCTGTCAGGCCGTTCTTGTCGACTTCCAGACGGGCAAGAACCTGATCCTCAGGCATGGCATACCAGGGCAAATCTTTGAGGAATAGCTGGCTGCGCTCCCGGTATTTTATGTTTTCCTTATCCAATTGTCGCTCCTTTTCAGCGGTCGATATAGCGTGATGCGAATCGGCAAAAGTCGTTGAAAATCTTTTTTGAAGCCAAAAACTTAAGGATAGGGACTTCATGTGTGCGAGAATTGATCTATATCGAGACAGGTGGCCCGAAAGATCAAGCAATTGCGTCATTTAATGCCCATCAATGGCAAACTATACCTTAAAATAAGAAGAGTTCCTTATATCTTTTTCGAACTGTTTCTTAACAGAAATTTGTCCTGTTAACCCTCTTTTGGAAAGGTCGGCCGGTGATACAGAATATCCTCGTAATTTGTCTGGGCAATATTTGCCGCAGCCCTATGGCAGAAGGTCTTTTGAAACAGCGTTATCCTGATAAAAACATCGGTTCGGCAGGTCTGCGGGAAATTACGGTGGGATGGTCAGCCGACCCTTTTTCGATTCGCGTCATGAGAGAAAACGGTATCGATATCAGCCGGCATCGCGCCAGACTGCTGACGAACGACCTGCTGAAAAACGTGGATCTCGTCATCACGATGGAAAAGGAACAGAGCGATATCGTCAAATACAGTTTTCCCAACTTCAAGGGCAAAATCGTGCGTATCGGTGAATATGGCGATTATGATGTACCCGATCCTTATTCCAAAAATATCAAGGCGTTCGAAGAATCTTTTGAACTGATTTCTCAGGGTATCGACCAGATCGATGCCAATCTGATGCAGCCGGAAAAAAGCGCTGCAAACGGCAAGTGACCCCCTTCACGGAGATTCTTTCGGGACTTTCATGACCAGCGATTTACGAAAAAGCCAGCTTTTCAGGATGAAGATGGTTGCGACGGCTCTTCTGGTCGCGATGGCGGTTTTGTTTCTCGTTTCCCGGTTGAATGGCCGTGCCGGTATGTGGGAATGGGTCAGCGCGTTTGCCGAGGCGGCCATGATCGGTGCGCTCGCCGACTGGTTTGCCGTTGTCGCCATTTTCCGGCATCCTTTAAACCTCCCTATTCCGCGCACGGCGATCATCCCTGAAAACAAGGACCGGATCGCCGAGAATATGGCGGTTTTCATCCGGGACAATTTTCTCTCGAAAGAAACGCTTGTTTCCAAAATGAGGGACTGGGAACCGGCGCAGCGCATTGCCTCATGGTTGTCTTCAAAGGAAAAGGCCGATTTTCTGGCAGACAAGACGGTCAGGGTCCTGGCGGGTGCGCTGGAATTCGTGGACGATGCCCGTGTGGGCAAGCTCTTGCGCAATTCGATTTACCAGCGGATGGAAGAGCTGGATCTGGGCGATCTTATCGGACAGCTGATGGATGTGTTGACGCACAATAACCAGCATCAGGCCATGCTTGATGTGGGCTTGCGGCGAATTTCGACGGTACTGGACGAACCGGGTACACGCAAACAACTGGCCACTGTCATTATCGAAGTGTCCCGGCGGGAATATCCGAAACTGATCAGGATGTTGGGGCTGGTCATGGATACGGATGAATTCGGCTTGCGCGTATCGGGTACGCTGGTGGAAAGCATGCAGGGCTGGCTGCACGATATCGGGCAGAACCCGACTCACCCGCGCCGCAAGCAGTTCGATGATCTGGCCTCCCGCTTTATCGACAAACTGAAAAACGATCCGGAATACCACGCCAAGATCGAGGAATGGAAAAAGGAATTTTTAAATACCCCTGTCGTTGCCGAGTATTTCGAAACGCTTTGGGTTCACTTCCGAAAATGGCTTTTGAAAGACATCGAAAGCAGTGATTCCCGGATGCGACACCGACTGTCCCGTACTTTCCGGCGCTTTGGACGCTGGGTATTGGAAAACCCGTCGCTCACGGAATCGATCAACGACCAGATGGTATTGATCACATACGCGATGTCTGCCGAAATCCGCGAAACCGTGTCGCAACATATCGTTTATACCGTCCAGCACTGGGATAACAAGTCGATGGTCCGGGAGCTGGAACTGTCCATCGGACGCGATCTCCAGTTCATCCGGATCAACGGGACTCTGGTCGGCGGCCTGATCGGCGTGCTGTTACATGCCCTTGTCCTTTTTCTGTCGATGTAATTTCCTTCTTGCCGCCCTTCTTTTTATTCCGGAAAAAGACAGGCACGCTTTTTTCCCTTATCCTTATTTCCAAAGACCTATTGACGGGGGAATGACATGGAAATGAGACGAAAAGACAGGATGGTGGACAATCCGGACGAATTGCGGCTTATCCTTGAAGAATGCAAGGTTTGCCGGATCGCAACGATGGACGAGGAAGGTTTGTATATTGTCCCGCTGAATTTCGGGTATGAATATGACGGCAACAAATTGACGCTCTACGTCCATTCTGCCCGCGACGGCCGCAAAGTCCGGGCGTTCAAAAACAATGCGGCCGTGGCATTTGAAATGGATACGGGTCATGAACTCGTCGAAGACAACATGGCCTGCCAGTATGGCTACCGCTACAAGAGCATTATCGGAAACGGCTGGATCCATGAACTGGACGACAATGGCGAAAAGGCCAACGCATTAAATACACTGATGAGCCATCTGACTGGCAACGCTTTCGCTTTCAGTGACAAAATGGTGAATGCCGTGGCTGTTTTCAGAATTGACGTCAGCCGGTTCAGTGGCAAGGCCAGGATTTGAATGCTGCACTATGGCAGTAAAACGATTTCCACAATGTGGACGATTGGAACGAACGCTGTCAGGGCGGTTGAATCATAGCAATGCTTTCACGAAGTTTTTTTATTCATGAATGGTTTATAGGTCAGAACCTTTATCTGTTTGTCGCGACCGTATTTGTCCCTTAAAAATTCCAGGTCGTCGCTGTAATCGACAATTCTTGTTTTCGAGTCATTCCATACGGCATAACGATAGACAGGTTCATCCTTGCCGTTGATATAAACGTATGGGCTTTCTCCAAGGTCGGCTATGTAAATGATGTCGTTGTCATCTGAAGCTTGATGCATTCGTGTTCGTCCCCTGAGTTATGATTTTTACGAGGGTCGGGCGGGAGCTAAAACACAGTCGTACCACGCTGCTGGGCATATTTCCCGTAAAGGGTCTTGTATTAGCCCACTCCCGCCCGTTTGAAGACGAACGAAATCCTACTTGCAGAAAAAGTATGGTACGAAGGTGTGTTTTAAGCACCGGTTTCAAATTTACATTTATTGTTAAAGATTGGCAAGTTCCGTCAATCGTCCTTTTTGCAGAGGGATCGACAAGAGAAAGGAATAAAAACGGAGAAGAAGAAATAACCGTCGTTCCAGCCAACAGGTTGAAAAAACCTGTCGTTGGAAACGAGCGGTAGTACATATGCGGTATGTACTCACCGGGTACGAGCGCGTTTTAAAGCGCCGGTAGCAGATGAAGCTTTGCCACCGAAGATTAGATTAATTTGCTGTCTGCATTTTTGCAAGCATTTATGTTACGGTTAACCAGACCTGTTCGGTTCTCTGGCACAGGACAAAAATCTTCTGTGTAAAAGTTTTATGCCGCATGAGTCGATCATGCTTTTGCAAACCTGTATCAGGAAAACTGACAGCAGATATTCATGCTCGCGCTTTTTATATGTAAAACAGCGTTTTCAGGATTGAAATCCAAAATGGCACAACGGCCATCATTGCTCTCTTCCCGTATCTTGATGTGGATCGGCGACAGGATGAACACACTGAAATTCGCCAGGCGTCAGTTTGTCATTCCTTTCAAACTTTTCATACAGAACTTGGAGTAATCCCTGATCTGTTGAACTGACGGTATTCCAGTGTGTTCAGGCACGAGAAGAATGTGTATTACGGACTCATCTTTCTATCTTCAATAACTGCTTTTCTGGTGATCCCACAGAACATTGTTTCGACACATTTTGACCTATCCTGTGCAGGTTTCGGGATTTGTTGTCCAATCATGATTCAGGCTCTTTGTCCACAGGCATACCAATAATTAATATTTATTTTTGCCAGACGCATGCCAAATGATGTCGTTGTTTTTTCCCATGTAGAGAACCATTTCCATCCAACATTGATATCACTGTCTTTGTTACCTGCACCGGTACTTCCCTGTAATAAAGAAATATAATAACTTGTGTCTGAAAATGGGCAGCTAAGAGTAACTGTAATATTTGTATCATTTGATGTCTGGTAAGATCCTCCCTGTTCTACCCACCCATCCGACCATTTCCGGTACCAGTTCGTTCCATCGTTGCAGGCATCGATGACATACCTGACCGGTTTGCTGTCAATGACCTTGTCCAGTTTGCCATCCACTTCATTGGCCAGTCCGGTGATGTCGATCAGGCCGGGATTGGCGGCTGCGTCGAAGGCTTTGATGCAGGGCAGTAAAGCAATGTTTCGGGGACGTGTCTCATCGGCTGTCTGTACAGATTTCGAGGCATCAAATTCAATACGAGTCAGGGTAGGAACCGTCATATTAGGCACGTCAGCCACTGATGCACGCGGAAAATACTTTCCTGACAAGGCACCGCTTTCATCCATAATCGATTGTACCGATTCCCCAAATACCTGATATCCGGCATTTTTGTCTTCTGATCCCAAAGATCCGAGGATATTTTCGATAGCAAAGTTTTGCGAACTGCCAAATTCACGATTTGCGTCGACAAAACGCTCATCATCCCAACCACGAATAAATTCTCCCCGCAAATCCGGCAAATTAAACGTCATTTCCCCATCGCCTTCCCCGAAAGTAGTACCGATGGCGGCATAGAGTTCGGCATAGGTTTCGCGTTCAACGGCTCTTCCGTCGGCCTTCAGGTAGCCCGCTGGCGGAGTTGACATGGCGAAGTATTCGACGGTTCCGACGGGGACGCCGTTTAACGGGACAATTCCTTTGGCGGGGTTTTGGAGTACCCATTTTTCCAATACGTTGTCGAATTGCAGTTCGAGCCAGTGTCCGGCTCCGGCTATGTCGCCTTCTTCCAGTGGCAGGTTGTTGCCTTTGACGATGGGTCTGGCTTCGGTTTCGTCTGCTTTGAAGCCGGGATTTTTTGTCCGGTTTTTTTCCCTTGCACGCACAAGGACGGTTTTTCCGGAATCAAGGTGTTTCAATGTCGGGGTGAAGGTGGCGGTCAAAGCGTCGGCTGTTCCCTGTGCTTCGGCTGACAGGGTGGCGCTCACTGTGCGGATGGCGGTTTCGAAGTGCTGTTTAAGGGTGTCTATATCTCCATTATCTAGGATGTCCTGTTCGCTCTTTTCAGCGGTGAATCCGGCGACGGCAGCGGCGATGCTGGTGGCCTGCCGCAGAGCCTTGTTGACTTCGTTGGAGCGGGCCAATCCTTTTCGGAAGCCTTCTTTTACGGCGGTTGATTTTTCGTATTCTTCCTGTGTCTGGACGATGGCGTTGGTGCCGGTGGCGAAGGGTTTGAAGTGGTTTTGTGTCATGTTGATATTCCGTTTAACGACTTGAATAAAAAAAGACCTCGCTTCATATGAAGGAGGTCTCTGGTTTTTTTTGTAATTTTCAGACGCAACTTTCGCGTCGAAGGAAATAATACTGCATGAAAATTCTTCGGTCAGCCTGTATATCGTGTTCACTATCCAAAAAACAGGCATACCGGAGATTGAATGTGATCGTTGCCTTCATGTTTTTCAAAAAAACCTGTCTGCATTGAAAATCGAAGGCATATGATTGTGCAGGTGTTTTCCTGTTTAAATTCCCTGTCCGATGGTATACCAGTTGCAATTCGAATCGATATTGGCATTGGTATAGTAAATTCGCGGTGTAAATGACGTTGTCGTTTTTACATAAGGTATTGCACCGACCAGCGCACCGTACGATGGAGCCGCCGCATCGTTTACGGTCATCATTAATGTGTAATCATTTCCGGAATAAGGC
>JAHYZB010000062.1:1619-11044 GCA_019424645.1 Oxalobacter formigenes | reverse complement strand
CTTATTGCCTGATTCGATTTCGATGTCTGTCCCCCCTGTTCCAGCCAGCCGCCCGACCATTTCCGGTACCAGTTCGTTCCATCGTTGCAGGCATCTATGACATATCTGACCGGTTTGCTGTCGATGACCCTGTCCAGTTTGCCGTCCACTTCATTGGCCAGTCCGGTGATGTCGATCAGGCCGGGGTTGGTGGCGGCATAGAAGGCTTTGATGCAGGGAAGCAAGGTCAGTGCGGGCGGCTGGACGGTGTCAGATGCGCCGTATATCAGACTCGAGCGTGACGCATCCAGCGTAAATCCACCATAATATCCTCCTGCAGCCACGCCTGCTGCCGTATTTCCCAATTTGTCATCTCTTTTTAACGCACCGGTTCCATCGCTGAATCCATAATGAAATGAATGCATTGTCGTAATGGCCCCTTCAATATTCGGCAAGCCTGCCTCAAATTTCTTTCCCGGTGTATTGTTGCCCTGCGCAAACCGGTCGATAAGATCCGGCAGATTGAACGTCATCGATCCATCACCTGAACCAAAGGTCGTCCCGATAGCGGCAAACAGATCGGGGTATGTTTCCCGTCCCACTTGCGAGCCATCCGCTTTCAGATAACCTGCCGGTGGTGTTGCCATCGCAAAGTAGTCGATGGAACCGACAGGCGTACCCCGTTTGGCGATTTCCGCTTCCAATGCCTGCGTTTTTCCCTCCAGTTCCGACCTGTCGACTTTATTTTGAATGGCCGATTGAAACTCTTCAGAATCCGCTTTCGAGTCGATCTGTTCTGCCCATTGTTTCAGGTTAATTCCCAGCGCCTGTCTGGCCGCTTCCTTGTCGCTACTGTCTTCTCCAAGCAATTCATTGAGATAATCCCTCAGTTTGCCCAGTGCGTTTTCATCTCGCCAGTTGTCGTCCTCGGCTGTTTGTTTCCATCCAGTATGTTCTTTTCGGGTAATTTCGTCATGTGTTTTCTCCATAAAAAAAAGACCTCGCTTCAGGGAAGGAGGTCTTTCAGGTTTCAAGATAGGGACGCAATAAGGGCGTCATCGAAATGGTACCGGATAAAAAAACTTCGGTCAGCTTGTCCACTTGTTGCGAAAGCAGTCGGTATCGTCCTGCTTTCGCATGTTACCTGCGCTTATCAGAAACTGTACCGGTATCCGATATTGAACTGCTTCTGGTCGAATCGGTTGCCTTTGGCGTACGTAGCGTCCATGAAAAGGTTATGCCGGTCGTTGATCTGCATGTTCAGGCCGATGCCGTTATCCCACCAGCCTCCTCCGAAGTCATACGATTCACGGTCAGCCCCGTTGAAGGTGTAATGGGTCTTGCCGGAAAACTCACGTACATAGCCGGTTTTGAGGTATACATCGACCGGGTTCTTGCCTTTGGAAATGCTGTAACCTGCGATGAGGCTGGCACGTCCCAGCGTCGAATCGTAACTGCCCAGTTTCGTTTGCAGGCCGCTGGATGCGTGTACTGTCGTATTGTTCTGGCGTGAATACGTCAACTGTCCCTGCGGTTCGAGATACCAGCCGGTATCGGCATTTTCAAGATAGAACCGTTTGCCGGCTTCGGCTCCAATGGAAAAACCATTGGTGCTGCCGCTTCCATCGACACCCAGTCCGCCACCTGTCACGGTGTTGAACTCGTTTTTCATGTGCATGTATTTCACGATCCCATCCACATAAAAGCCGTTGTTTGCCATGTACGTGCCGTAAACGCCAAGGTGATATGACCTGACATCGCCAGTACCGACGCTATAGTCGACGTCGCCTTTACTTGTTCCGGCTACCGCGCCGACATAAAAGCGTCCACCCTGTCCGTCCAGTCTGCGGTCGACACCCATTTGCATCCCGGCGTATTTCATGTCCATGCCGCCCAGTCTCGAATCGAAATGATCAAGCGAACCGCCATAGACTCTGCCCCAGACGTCGCCGTCTTTTGCATTGCTTTGCCGGAGCTGGCCCATGCGTTGCAGGAGGGTCTGGTTTTCGACATAGCCCAGCAGGTAATTGATATTCAGGAGATTGACCGAATTTTTGGCGGTATTGTTCAGGTCATCGCCCGGAGTGGCCGCCAGTATCCAGTAAGTGGCGCCTGCGGAACGTGACGTCATGTCATTTTCCCTGCCAAGATTGTATGAATACGCCCCGACATCCACACTACGTTGTTCCACGCCGGTTCCGGCATCACCACCCAGTGCGAAAGTCGCCGTTCCACCGCTCGAATCCTCGACAATACGCAAACGCTCGGAACCCAGTGTCGAGGTGGCGATGTTACCCAGATTGGCGTCGCGAACGTAGACCTTGTGCGCTCCGCTGGAACTGTCGGTGATATGGATCATGTCCCCGTTATTGATGGCCGTATTGCCGTCTCTGGCTATATCGGAACGGACGTAAAAGGACCCGTTACCCGAGAGATTGGCAATGGTCAGATCCACCCTGTTACCGGAATGAGCGTCAGTGTTATCGCCAAGAATGACTTCCGTTCCCGATGCGACATCCAGGTTCGTGAGATTGGACGAGCTCAGCATCTGCCATCTTGCACGATCTGCAAGAGTCAGGGAAATGGAACCACCTGCGGAAGCGTCGGTAATCCCCGTATAACGGGCATTTCCGCCGAGGTTTCCGGTTATGCTGCCCGTCGCGTCTGTGCTCATGTTCCCGGCAAGGCTTGAGCGTTCGACCATATTCAGGAAAACTTCTCCGCCTGTTTTCGCATTCAGATTGCCGTTTCCTGCGGCATCACTGCTGTAGGTCTGTTTCACGATACCTGTATCGCTGGCAGTGACGTTGCCGTTCATGAAAGAGGTATCGGTGTAGGCCACCCTGACCAGCGATCCGGCATTGTCCGACACAAGATTACCGGTAAACAGAGATGCCCCATTGGCATTCAAATCGATCTGCCCTGCCTTGTTGGCCACCATATCGCCAGTGACATGGTATACGGCCGATACCGGTGTGCCGTCGGCTTTTTGCGATGCAATCGACGAACCCGTTCCCGTCGCGAACATGGCATAGCTTCCCTTGCCTGTATCGACAGCGATGTCAGTATCGCCGGCCAGATGGATTTTACCGCCTTCAAAAGTCGATGTCGTGCACGGAGGTCTGCTTCCCCAACCGCATAAAGTCGAGCCGGAGGTGATTTGTCCATCTTCCGCCATAAGGCCATGAGCTGTCTGTCCGGTGGTGACGATGGTCGTATTGCCCAGTTCGATTTCACCCGTCTTGTTGGCATAGACGGCATAGGCCTTGTTGCCCGCTGTCTGGATAGTGCTGCCATTTCCGACCGTTACCTTGGCGGATGAGACAGTCGGCATGGCTTCCGTTTCCCTGTCGCGGTTACCGGCATAAATCCCGTATCCCAGCCCGTTGGAATTGTTTTCGCCGTTGGCTTGCGTGACGATTCTCGCATCTTCTCCAAGGATGATCACATTCGAGCCGTTCTCGATGGACAGATTGGCCCTGACACCGATGCCACTGGTCGTCGCAATGTCGGCACGGTCGCCGATGACCAGACGCGAGGCGCCGGTAATAGCCTGATTGATTCCGTCAGCCGAATAACCGGTTGTCACGATTTTCAGGTCATCGCCAATCGTCAGGTTGCTACTGCTTCGCTGCATGATGGCATCAGATTGCGAGCCTGTGGTTTTGATGGACACTTTTTTCAGCGTCCCGCCCTGATTGTACAAACCAAAACCGGTCAGTGGACTGATGCTGGCAGTCTGGTTCGTATTGACTTCAACTTCATCATATTGTCCCGGATTACCGCAGAAATAAAGTGTATTGTCGGTCGTCAGTTTTGAACCGGAAACAGTACAGTCGGCAAATGCCTGCGCTGACACCCCGAATCCGATGCCGAATGCCATGGCCATTTGCATGCACAAAACGACCGGACGTGCTTTTATTGTTTTTTTCATGTTCTTCTGCCCCTGTTTTTATAAAACAAATAAAAAGAAGGTCTTTTAAAAAGCGGGTCATTTCTGACTCTATTGTTTAAAAGGCCTTCCGGCGGATTAATCCGAAATTCAAACGGGCAAAATCGTTAAAATATTAACTGCCGGTAATTTTTCGGAAACAACTGAATTTATCTGTTGATATATTCAAATAGTCGAAAAGTTTCTTTTTGGAAAAATTCCTTATTAATTAATCGCATAGATATTATCATTAAATGTTAAAGGTTGCAGCGGACTGATATTTTTTTGATAAAGCGCAAGATAAAAAGAAATTTTTCAGGGATGAAAAAACAGACTTTTGAATAGCGGGACAGAAAAAAGAGAAAGTGATAAGTTTCTGATTTTCAATGGAAAAAATTTGCATATATTAAAATGGTTTCCCTATTGG
The DNA here is from genome assembly GCA_019424645.1 of Oxalobacter formigenes. Lineage (GTDB taxonomy): Bacteria > Pseudomonadota > Gammaproteobacteria > Burkholderiales > Burkholderiaceae_D > Oxalobacter > Oxalobacter formigenes_D. Next base: position 6,707 of record JAHYZB010000062.1, on the reverse strand, counting down.
CTTTCAGGGAATTAATGCAAAAACAAGGGGGAATTTTCTTATCAATAAATGTTGTTATTTGACATAATTGATTATATTTATTGCGCAATGAAAATATAAATTCGAGGCAGAAAATATGAAAACGGATTTCATACTTTTCAGAATGGATAAATTAAAGTTTCTTTCAGGTAATTTATAGCGTTTTTTAAATGAAACTTTTGGTGAATAATGCCAATTCCTGTTTATCAGCCAATAAAGTGCCATTTCTCATATCGACTTACAAGCATTCAGCCCGACAGAATATTTGCCGGTGAACTGAATTCGTCTTGAAAACAGGTCTATAATAGGAAGCTGTGCGGCGGTAGCTCAATGGCAGAGCCGAAGCTTCCCAAGCTTAAGACGCGGGTTCGATTCCCGTCTGCCGCTCCACTTGCGTTTGCCTCTGCAATGTGTACCCGACGGGCAGGCGCTTTTGAAACACGGAGTATCCTGTACGCCTTTCCCCTCTTGCTGAATCAAATACACCCGTTATCAAGGAAGCGCCATAATGGTTCTGTAACATTTTTTCCGGTGACAGAAAACGGTTCCGCGGCCATTTTTCCCTGAAGAAACAGCAAGAACATATAGACGGGGCTTTATCAGATTGATAAAATTTCCCCTGTCTCCTTGGGGAGTAGCCTGCTTCGTTTGTGCGAAGCGCTTATGTCAACATAATCAGCCGTTCAAGCTGTGGTATAAGCGACCATCCGGTTTGGCGAGACCAGCGAGCGGTTCATGTTTTCCCGGTCGGGCGCATGGATTGCTTGTCTGTTGCGTCCCGGCCGCTGTATCACAATGAATCCGATTTCCATTTTCATGCTCGGCATGGCCATGTCCACCGACGCATTCGCAGCCGCCCTCGGCAAAGGCGCCGGCATGCTCAAACCCCGTTTCAGCGAGGCACTCCGTATAGGGTTCATTTTCGGCTTTGTGGAAATGTTGACGCCCATCATCGGCTGGTTTCTGGGATCAGCCGCCTCACGTTATATAGACAGTATCGACCATTGGGTAGCCTTTGTTTTGCTGGCGGGTCTGGGATGCCACATGATTTACGGTTCCCTGAAAGATGAGCCGGAAGAAAAGGAAAGCTTGCGGAAAAACGGGATTTGTTCGATTGCCCTGACCGGTCTGGCGACCAGTATAGACGCACTGGCTGTCGGCGTCGGGCTGGCCTTAATCGATGTGAATATCATTCTGGTCGCCATCGTGATCGGTTTGTGTACCTGGACGATGGTCACTGTCGGGATCATGATGGGACGGATTCTGGGCAAAATGGTCGGAAAACGCGCTGAAACGCTCGGTGGAATTGTCCTGATTGTCGTGGGTGCCAGTATCCTGTGTGAACATATCGGTTCTTCCCTTGGCTTATGAAGCTTCGGTGCAGATGCACGTTACCGTGAACTATTGCATGGGAATGGTTTGAACCGTTTGCCTGATTCAGGAAAATACGATTTTAAAATCTGTTATGTGCACTATAAAAATTTCTGATATTGCCGGTTTTGAAAAATCCGGATTCTTTCCTGAACGAATAAGCTCAATATATTCTGGTGAATCTGCCTGTTTTTTCCATTTTCAGATTGGATTATAATAATCGTTTTCAACCGGCAATATTCAAACCCTCCTTTTAAAAAAAGGTTTTCAAAAAAATAAACGGAAAGTATTAAAGGCACACCAAAATGGGAATCATTGCAAGAAAGTTCACTCCTGACGATATTGAAAGCGCTATCGACATCTGGAATGAAATTGTTGAAGACGGTATCGCCTTCCCCCAAACGGATCTGCTGGACAGGCAAACCGGACTGGATTTTTTTCTCTCCCAATCCCATACGGGCGTGGCAATCGAGGAAGGCACGGGCAAAATGGTCGGTCTGTATATCCTGCATCCCAATAACGTCGGCCGCTGTGGGCATATCTGCAATACCAGTTATGCCGTAAAAGGCAGCGAGCGCGGCAAGCGTATCGGTGAAATTCTGGTGAAAGACAGCATGGATCAGGGAAAAAAACTCGGTTTCCATATTTTGCAATTCAATGCCGTGGTCAGCACCAATGAACCTGCCCTGCGCCTGTATAAAAAACTGGGCTTTACACAACTGGGTATTATTCCCGGCGGTTTCCTGATGAAAGACGGACATTATCAGGACATCATTCCGCATTATCACGTTTTATGAAATCATCATTTATGAAGAATGTTTCTTATAATGACGATCCGGATTTTTACTGTTGATTGATTCAATTGTTTGCAGCGCGATTTTTTACGAATCACTATTGAATCAAATAAAAAAACCGGCATTAATACCATGCCGGTTTTTTTATTTTTCCATTGACAGAAATTCAATTGCTTAACTTGTACTTGATCCAGTCGAAGATACTCCAGCCTGACGGATCGACTTCGTGCGTTCTGGCTCTGGTCTCTTTGGCTCTCTTTTGCCAGTAGTCCCATTTGGTTGGACTTTTTTCCAGCCCGTAATTTCCATTCAGGTAGGCGTTGGCAAGCCTGTCCATTGCCAACGCGCTATCTTTTTCAGCGGCTTTGTGAAACCAGTAGAGTGCCTGTTCATCGCTTTGCGGGACGCCTTCGCCGTCGGCATAGAGGTTCGCCAGCGTGTATTGCGCATGCTTCGAGCCAGCTTCTGCTGCTTCTTTTATCAGGACAACTCCTTTTTGCTGGTCTTTCGGGCCACCTTTTCCTTCAAGGTACAATATTCCGAGATTATTTTTGGCTTCAATTTTTCCCTGCGCTATCGCTTTTTCATACCATTTTCTGGCTTCTGCATAATCCTTTTTCGTACCTGTACCATCTTCATAAAAGTTTCCAATATTGTATTGAGCCGAGGGATCATTTTTAAGTGCGGCTTTCCTCATCCACTCAAAAGCTTTTTTTTCATTTTTAAAACCAGTATCCTGATTTTTATAAAGCAGTCCAAGATTATTCATCGCAGAGAAATATCCCATATTGGCTGAATGTTCATACCAGGTTTTTGCCTTGTCATAATCCTGTTTGACGAATAGTCCATTTTTATACATATATCCCAAACCAAACTGGCTTTTGGCATCACCCAGTCTGGCTCCTTCCAGATAGGTAAGGAATGCTTTCTGGTAATCCTGTTTGACTCCTAACCCTTCGCGATACAAATATCCCAACATCCCATAAGAATCCGGATGTTTATCAGATAGCGATTTTTTCAAATATGGATAAGACTCTGAATATTTATTCTGTTCATATAATTGCTTTCCTTTTTCATAAGATCCGGCAATTGCCGGTATCGAATGCATAAAGGACAAGACCATTAAAATTATCAAACCAAGGTTTTTTATTTTCATTTCCATATTTTTATTTTTCGTCTATTTTGAAAATGTAAATCGCTTTCCAATTAACAGCAACGAATTTTGACAGTTTTATTTTGGATTTTCGTCAACTTTTCTCTTATCCTTATTAAAATAAAAACCATCCACCATCGAATTGAACCGCTTTTTCAGTGCATCGCCCAGTTGTTCGATGAAGACGCCTCCCTTTCCTGCTGTCTTTATCAGGCTTTTCATCTGGCCATCTATCGCTTTTCCTCCCACGGCTTTGATGCTCGCTATTTTGAAGGCCAGCTCCCAGTCATGGGTTCCTTTTTCCCTGACGATGCTGGCGTTGGCTTCGGCAAGGTTGACGCTGAAGTCTTTGACCATTTTGAACGCTGTCATGCCTGCTCCTGTCATGGCCGCTCCGGCCATGAGTGACGCTCACGGTATGGATAGGGCTGCGTACGGCCCTTTTTCTCCCAGCAGTTCGTACCCGAATCGGGTGAGGTTTTCGACTGTTTCAGAATTAAAAAAACCGGCATGTCTTATGCCGGTTTCGATTGAATATTTTCTTTGTGCCTAATTTGTCAATTTGTATTTGATCCAGTCAAATATTGTCCAGCCTGACGGATCGACTTCGTGCGTTCTGGCTCTGGTCTCTTTGGCCCGTTTTTGCCAGTAGTCCCATTTCACCGGGCTTTTTTCCAGTCCGTAATTCCCGTTCAGGTAAGCCTTGGCGAGTCTGTCCATTGCCAGCGCGCTAGCGTTTTCGGCGGCCTTGTGGAACCAGTAGAGTGCCTGTTCATCGCTTTGCGGAACGCCTTCACCGTCTGCATAGAGATTTGCCAGTGTGTATTGCGCATGCTTCGAGCCAGCTTCTGCTGCTTCTTTTATCAGGACAACTCCCTTTTGCTGGTCTTTCGGGCCACCTTTTCCTTCAAGGTACAATATTCCGAGAGTGTTTTTGGCTTCCTTATGTCCCTGTGCTATCGCTTTTTCATACCATTTTCTGGCTTCAGTATAATTTTTTCCCGTACCTGTACCGTCTGCATAAAAATTCCCCATATTGAATTGCATAGTCGGGTCATTTTTCTGAACGGCTTTCTTCATCCAGTCGAAAGCTTTTTTTTCATCCCTGAAGTCAGCATCTTCATTTTTATAAAGCAAAGCGAGGTTATTCATGGCAGGCAAATATCCTTGCAAAGCAGAATACTCATACCATGTTTTTGCTTTGTCATAATCCTGTCTGATGAACAAGCCATTTTTATACATATACCCTAATCCGTATTGGCTGTTAGCATCTCCCAGCTTGGCTCCTTCAAGGTAGAGCATGAATGCTTTCTGGTAATCCTGCTCGACGCCATACCCATTCCGATACAAATATCCCAACATGCCGTATGAATCCGGATGTCTGGTGGATAATGATCTTTTCAAATACGAATAGGATTGTGAATATTTATTTTGTTCATACAAGCGTTTTCCTGTTTTATAAGATTCTGCAAAAGCTGTTGTTATAGGTATAAAAGACAAAGCCATCAGGATGATCAAAACAAGTTTTTTTATTTTCATATCTGTATTCTGTTTTATCCGTTTATTTTGAAAATGTAGTTTGATTTCCTGTCGGTTGCAATCGATTCTGGTAGTTTTATTTTCATTTTTCCTCGCCCTGGTTTTTGTCCTTACTCAACATCCACCCATCCACCATCGAATTGAACCGCTTCTTCAGGGCATCGCCCAGTTGTTCGATGAAGACGCCTCCCTTTCCTGCTGTCTTTATCAGGC
>JAHYZB010000062.1:0-1519 GCA_019424645.1 Oxalobacter formigenes | reverse complement strand
CGATGCTGGCGTTGGCTTCGGCAAGGTTGACGCTGAAGTCTTTGACCATTTTGAATGCTGTCATGCCTGCTCCTGTCATGGCCGCTCCGGCCATGAGTGACGCTCCCGGTATGGATACGGCTGCGTATGGCCCTTTTTCTCCCAGCATTTCGTATCCGAATCGGGTCAGGTTTTCGACTGTTTTGGCATCGTCTCCGGCGACGATGGATTTGTTGAGTTTTTCGATGGTGACGCTGTTTTTAAGATAATCATTGCCTTGTTTTATAAGGTCGAAGAGGTTTTCATCGACGTTTTTAGTGACGGACGTGTTGATGGGCTTGCCTCCGTTTGCTGTTGCAAAGGCGTGGTCTGCGAGTGAGACGAGGGCCATTCCCAGTTTACCGGGTTCGGTAATGTATTCGTTAGTGAAGGCATCACTGACGATCTGGTACTTTTGTTTTCCGTTGACGTCGGTTTTGATGGATTCGGTGGCGGCCTCGGCCAGTTTCTGGTTGGCGGGATGCCCGAAGATGCCCTGATAGCCGCTCTGGTAGTCCAGTCGGGGATGGGTGACGGGGTTTTGCATCGCATTTTGTGCAACGTCGGCTGTCCAGTTCAACATGTGGTTCTGGTTTCCGGTTTCCTGTTGCCGGCGGGTGATGTCAGCGGTTTTTTCGACGAATTCCCTGGTGAAACGGTTGACTCCCTGCTGGATCGGTACGAAGGCGTTGGGGTGTTTTCCATCGGGATCGGGCTGGGCGGCGATGTTGTCGGCGTTTTCGTTCTGGCCTATCTGGTTGGCGTAGCTCTGGAGGCTGTTTTGCTCAGGGTTTTCCTGTATCTGGTTCTGGACGGATTCCTGTTGATTGGCCTGATTCCGGTTTTTGAGGATTTCAAGGTTTTTTGCCGTATAAGGATCGTGAATTCCAATCGTGCCGCTCCCGTTTTTATTCGTTTGGGCATTGTCGGTATTGTCTTCTTCTGTCTGGCTGTTCCCTACTCCCCTGATCTCGATTTGCAAAGGAGGGTCTTGTTCTTGCTGTGCTTGTTGTGTTTGCTGTTCTTGCTGTGCCTGTTTGTTTTGTTCTGCCTGCAAGGTGCTTCCCGCTTTTATCCGGGCAAGGACTTCGCGTCCGAAGTTCAGGGCTGGCTGTTCTGTTTTCGGGGCAGGTTCCGCCCTGATTTCTGGTTCCAGTCCGTTATTTTGTGTTGCCAGTCTTTTTTCTTCTTCGTTTAATGCGATCTCAGGCATTTTGTAGCCAAAGGCTTTTTCGAATTCGTCTGCCTTGATCGGTTGTCCTATGAGGGTAAAACTTTTGAGTACGGATGGTATGGCACTCCCTGTCCAGTCTTTTTCCATTTCTTTTTTCTCCTGCTTTTCTGTCTGTTTCGTCATGTCACGATGTGACTTTTGCTTCAGACTTTACACTTGATACACTTTTCGGTCAGCCGGTCTGTAGCTGCTTGTGTAAAAAACAAACGCCATAGCTGACCGAAGAAGAAAACTGTCATAAACTATTCACGACGGGCGCTTTTGCGC
>JAHYZB010000061.1 GCA_019424645.1 Oxalobacter formigenes | reverse complement strand
CCTATACGGCAGTGAACGGTCCGTATTCGGCCCCGCTGTCGTCACTAAACTTCTAAGCTGCCTATACGGCAGTGAACACTGTAATTCCAAGCGCGTCCACGATATTTGACTTCTAAGCTGCCTATACGGCAGTGAACATGCATCGTAACCGGCACCGGCCGAGCTGAAACTTCTAAGCTGCCTATACGGCAGTGAACCACAGTTGCTTTACTTGATGTCAACTGTGCTACTTCTAAGCTGCCTATACGGCAGTGAACTAAGCATCGAGTGAAGCCCGCTAAATGTATATCTTCTAAGCTGCCTATACGGCAGTGAACCATTTCCGATACCAGTTCGCGCCATCCCGATACTTCTAAGCTGCCTATACGGCAGTGAACTCAGCATGTGAACCATTGCTTTAAATGCACTTCTTCTAAGCTGCCTATACGGCAGTGAACCTGCGCATCCATCATGCGTTTAGCCCTCATTGCTTCTAAGCTGCCTATACGGCAGTGAACACGCAAATAAAGCTGCGTCGAAAACCCAGTTACTTCTAAGCTGCCTATACGGCAGTGAACACGGAATCCCAGCAAGATAAGCCGGATAGAGACTTCTAAGCTGCCTATACGGCAGTGAACCTTGAAGAGTATTAACAGCATAACCGCCAGCACTTCTAAGCTGCCTATACGGCAGTGAACGCCTTGTCATTAAAGCCGAGAGGGGTCAACAACTTCTAAGCTGCCTATACGGCAGTGAACCGATTCACCATGAACCGCAAAACGCAAGGGAACTTCTAAGCTGCCTATACGGCAGTGAACAATGACGCCTTCTACCGACGCGGAATAGTTAACTTCTAAGCTGCCTATACGGCAGTGAACTCCGGCGCGGATAGCGGCCTGCGTCGCGTTAACTTCTAAGCTGCCTATACGGCAGTGAACCAAGATACTCGGGACGCTGTAAACGAGCATCTCTTCTAAGCTGCCTATACGGCAGTGAACAAGTTAAATTACCAATCGAAGAAAAACCAAATCTTCTAAGCTGCCTATACGGCAGTGAACAATAAGTTAATGATTTTTTGAGGACGCATATGCTTCTAAGCTGCCTATACGGCAGTGAACGCTGTATGTTTTTACCCATATCTGCATAAGATCTTCTAAGCTGCCTATACGGCAGTGAACGACAGCAGATAGCAAATTTACAAAGCCCTTCGCTTCTAAGCTGCCTATACGGCAGTGAACTGTATATAAAAAATAAAAAATAAAGTTATAACAATAACTTGAGCCGGAAATCACTGTTTAACCCAAGTTTTTTAATATTCTTATAACCGGTTGATTTTATTTGATTTTTAAAGATCTGAAAAAACTTTGGTTAAAATTCAGGAATCGTTGATTCTGCGCTTAATCCATAAGTAGTAAAGACTTTCAAGCTTGCATTTATCGCCGGTTTCTTTTCAATAAATAATTTGAATGGGTGACAGTTAGTTAAACTTTCAAGCTGTATAAAGGGCAAAGGTGATTTTGCCAGGTTTTTCTGATAACGCTGAACTGTTTCATGAAATGATAAATCCTTATGCCTTTTCATTTGACGACGTGCGAGGCGTTCGGCGTTGGATTTAATGTGTTTTCGACTGAAAGTTGCATAACCAGTGATTTCGTTCAGGGGTACCCTGCAAACAGGAGTAATGTGGATACAATCGTTTAAACGCACAAACCATTTCTGAATGTCGATTTTCTGCAAGCTCGTTTCATCTTCAGCAAACAGACGCAACTTTGTCCCCAGAAAGCCCATTCCTTTTTCTTCATTAAAGTAGTATTCAGGAAAAGAGACGCCGATATTTACCTGATCACTGGCATCCCTGTTTTCTACCAGAGCCAGATGCAACTGGGTGTACAGTTTGGACCATAAATGATAAAGGGGAAAATCAGGGCTGCCGGTCAATATGATTTCAATATAGTATTTCATGGATTTCCTCTTGTATCGATATTCGTGACATAGGCAAGTCCTTTTTTGCCCAGATAAAAAGAAGATACTCCGGCATCAAGAATTTTCTGTTCGAGATCTCTGGCTCGTTCTCTGGAAATGTTGAGGTTGATTTCCAGTGTGCCATTGGCTTTGGTTAAAGGATGGGAAATTTCTCCTTCACCTTTTTTTCTTTCTTTCATCACATAGGGATTTCCCCAAATCAGCTTTTTTTTGCCGGTGGTGTAACGATCCATGAAGTCTTTTTTTGTGAAACCACGTTTGGAAATACCGCTTAATCCCCCTGATTTTGTGAGAGCTTTGCTCATATCATACTTTTTCTCCAAACGCTGAATCTGGATATACAAAGCAGAGGTATATAGACTGATTGGTGCAAGCTGATTTTTTGCGGTTAATTTATATTCAATGTCAGGAAAGAACTGATGGAATGTATTCAGACAGGACTGAACCTTTTCGCTTGCATCAATTGCTTTTTCACCAAAGATATTTTCCAGTTTCGCAATGACATTAAGTGGATTTAACTCAGTTTGGTTATCAACTTCAATTTTTTCATCCAGTATGAAGTCCATTACCTGGTTGAGATCAAACCACAAAATCCCCCATAATTTCTGGGAAAAATCTGAATCAAAGGCTGGATCGCCGGATTTGATCATACCTGTAAAGGCATTCTGATCGGTACTGCCTGAAATGTTTCGTAAATAAACTATTTCGTTTTGAGACTGTGTACGATCGCAAATATCGTTATCTGTTAAAACCGCTTCTATATCCTGAAAATAATAATCCTTGTCCTGCCGGGCCTGATACAGTTTCCGTTGTTCGCCAATCAAACGGTTCAGTATACCCATGACGGTGTCTTTGGTAACGGCGCGCGTTTTAAAATTACCTTCTTTTCCCAAAGCTGTCATGGATCCAATGAAATTGCGCCCCTGTCTGGGTAATGATTCATTATTGGAGCCATCCAGAAACGAGTTTCGCCAGGATGATTCATATTCGATGGTTATTCGCATGAATGCACCTCATTATTTCGCTTCAAAATAGACGGCATAACCGGTTTGAGGTTCCGGGTTAACCTGATCCGGATGGCGTTTGATGCGCATCATTCGGTTGCTGTCGTTATAGTCAACTTCCACTTCCTCGACATACATATAGCCTTTTGCCTGTTTGATGGAAAGATCACGAAGCATGTTCAGTGTTTCATTAACGAGAATATCGATTGCGGTATTGTCCAGTAAGATGCCGACTTCACCTTCCTGAAAAATGGTTCCTTTTCTGACATAGTTCGGATGGAATGTTGCTTGGGGCACGCGTGAAGGATCCAGGCTCTGGATGAATTTCTGGACCTGTTCGGCGATTTTCTCTCCGTCTCCTTCCTTGATAATCATGGATGCCCGGTCGAATTTTTTATCCAGTGAGATAAATTCCAGTTGTTCAATACTGATCGAGCCGTATGCAATGTATTCGGTTTCCCCGAATGTCGTTTTTGAAAAGAAGGAGTTACTGGCTTCTTCTCCCTTTTTATTGACTTCTTTTTCCTTGGTGCCTGAGCGACCCATTTGTTCGAAATTGCCATTGCCTAGCTGGTCGATAAAGTCGGTGATCAATAATGGACTGGTACGTTTGCATTGGCTTGCAGGGACAACATACCCGCGAATTAATCCGGTTATCGACGCCAGAACATCTATCAGATTTTTGTCATTGGCATAATGCAAATCAAAAGCGTGATCCCGGAAGAGATGATGTCGAATGCAATTCTGACTGATATACATGGGTGTTTCTTTGAAGCTTATTTCCGAAGGGTCTTTTTTCAGCTTATAGCCTCTTTCTGATTCTTTACCTGTCAGGTTGGAGTAACCACGAAGTTTTGGCATGGTATGGTTATCAATGATGCGTCCGTCACTTTGCAGGGTGGTTGGACCATTCCAGTTGACAACGCCATAGCCTGAAGCCGTGATTTTGAAATCAACGCTTTTGATACCGCTTACTTTGTTTGACATGATTTACTCCTCAGTTTGGTTAGGATTCAGGGTTGAAATGGTTTTCAGGCCGATAGCACCTACCGGCTGTTTGTCGCAAAAGGCATAATAAACGGCCTCACTATGTCGGGCAGACGAGCCGCCGACCTTGTTCAAATCATCTTCGATATAACTTAAATAAAGTGGATAATCGGGGTCTCTGGAATAATTTTCGAGAACGGTTTTACGTGCAGACATTTTTTTTTCTGGAATCCCTTTAACAGGATGGATAGTATCGATATTTCCATGTTTTTGAGCAATGAAATCAAACAGTCCAAGGTTCTGGATCAATGAAAGCGATTCGGTCAGGTTATCAGCTTCATCTGAATCATTTAAGGGTGGTGGGTAAGCGTATTCATTGATGAAGACAGGATGACTGAAATCGTTGACGTCGAGTTGTGCCAGTTGCACAAAACGATTGTCTCCACGCAGCGAGTTTTTGCTAATTTTTGTTTTTCGTTCCGCAGTTTTTGTTTTGATGACCCGGGTCGGCTCGGTTACCTTTTTGTTGATTAACTGGATACTGCTGTTGAGCGCGTCATCAAGGTCCTGGCTGATGATGGATCTGATCGTTTCGTCGTCATAAAACGCTTTGTAGAGCTGATATATTTCCGGCAGAGTAAATGTTCTGTCGTCCAGTTTGTCCGACAGGTACTCATACCATGCTTTTGTCGAGCGCAATCCATGCAGTTTTGCAAGAAACCGTGCAGATGAATCGGTTTGCTTTCCGCGTTTGATATTGTCGGTAATGGCGATTTTCAGGACATTGATATCGTTGTTTTCACCAAAGCGGTCCAGTCGTCCCAGACGTTGCAGGATATTTTCAGGATTGCTCATTTCGCTGACCATATGGTCACAACTGATGTTTAGGGATGCCTGAACGATCGGGCCACTTCTCAACACATCAAATTTACGGGTACCGTTCTTTTTGAAAGAGTCATAAACTTCGTTAAACCAGTATTTTTTGTCACTTCTTTTGAATTTTGAATGAAACAGGATGCTCTTTTCAGTTTTTTGCCGGTATATAAAACCAAGTTGGGCTGTTTGCGCCGTATTGCTGATAATGAAGGTGTTATCCGCATATGGTTGATAGAAAGGACTGTTTAATTTGTCGCTTTCATCAAATTCAACAAATTCAATTTTGTATTGGCTTGGATTAAAGGACGGCATTTCAACAGCATCATAAGTGGTGTCGATATCCAGAACTTTTTCGAGATACAGGTAATGAGGTGTGGCGGAAACGAGCAGGGTGTTTTTGTTTCCTTTCGAGCGCATCTTTTTATTGGCAACGAGTTCGGCAAACAGGAGATTGAAAATTTCCATACCGATATATTCGTGGTACTCATCGAAAACGACATGAGCATTCATGAATGGCAACAGGCTGTTTACTTTGGTATGGGTAATAATTGATCCCAGTATCTGGTCAATTGTGGTGACGATAATGTCGCCTGAAAAATAGTCCTTTTCAGGCGTGGGCTTTTCCCAGCTATGGGTATATTTGAATTCGCCGGTGAATATTTCTATCTTTGCTTCCGGCATGTATTGTGTGGTCAGTTCTTCAAAAATTCCCTGACATACTTGCACACGGGGGCAGACCCAGATGATCTTTTGTGCATTGTTGAGTTTTGCCCATTCCAGTGCAATTTTTGTTTTCCCACAACCGGCAGCACCAGCCAATACGGCAATATCGTCAATTTCAGCCAGTTTCAGGGCGACTTCGGCTTGTTTGCGAGTACGTTCACTGTCAGGAAAACGGGTCAGGGCGTCTGTCAGATGGCTGGATAAACCGGTAGATTCTTCCTGCATATTGTCCAGCAACTCGTCCAGCCGGTTCTGGCTGATGTAGTCTGAAAGGTCGTTTGCGCTTAAGGATGAAATCAGCCGGTCGGCACTGATGACACAGGCACGCAAAATATTATGCTGTGCATTCGTTGCGATGTTGAGGCGTAATCTCTCAAAATCTGGTGACATATACGTTTTGAATTCCGGGAATGGCGTACCGTTTTTTTGATAGCAGAAGTCTTCAATCTGTGTGTTAAAAGACTCCATTGACCAGGGCAGGTTTTTTTCGATCTGATTGAGCGATTCATCATAATGCTGTGCAATATGATGAATGTGTTTGAGAAGCTGAAGTGTAGTTTGAGCCAGTTCTTCTGTTTTTTCCCGGGAAATGTTTTTCAGGAGAATGTCATATGCTTTAACCACACCGGTAAATTGATCATTCTGACGCCAGGGTTTGGCGTGATGCCAGTAAATCACATGCTGCAAGGCGGTTTTTAAGGGGTTGTTAATCCCTTTGCACTGGTTTTCAAACAGATTGAACAGGAAAAGAGAAATTTCGTTATGGCGAGGATGTTTATCGAAGCTGAATGTTGAATTATCGATATGTTGGCCATCATCGTCAGGCTCTTTTTGTTTGCCTTTTTTTACCCAACCCTGAAACTGAAGTTCCAGTTTGCCCAAATCGTGCAAAATGCCAGCCAGAAAGGCAATATTGGCCAACTGGCCATAGTCATCGTCATTTACGGCTTGTTCAAGCAATTTTCGGGCAATATATCCCACAGCAAAACTGTGCAGGGCCAATGGTTGTAAATGCGTGTTTGCGTAAAATTCATTCTGTTTGGGTTTCATTGTCGTGATATCCATAAAAACATCTTTTTGGGTGCTGTTGACCGGAACGATACCTTCGCTATTGAATTTCTGGCGATTACCGACGATCCAGAGTAATTCACTGCGGCGGCGGGAACGTATCCAGTGGCATGAAACTGCCGTATTTTTTGTGACTGTTTTACGCAGCAGTTTTTTGACGGCTATTAAACCGTCTTCTGTTATTACGGTTTGCCACGTATTGTTTCCAATGCGATTGGCAAAGGCATCCAGTACACGACGGGTGCGAGGCAACGCTTTTTTTTCGCATTGGGAAACAAAGGTCACTATCATGAAGCGGCCTCACTATTTTGTGAAGGCGGATGAAGAGCCTGTTTCTTGACTGTATCAAACATGAAATCCAGAGCGTTGTGTTCAGTGAATTTCTGAAGGATCTGTTGTCTGAATTCCTGTTCTTTCATGCTTTCTTTTGCACAGATAAAAGCCCAGGGCAGAACGATGGCATCCTTGATCAGGTCGGCAACATCAAAAACCAGTGCACCACGCCGTGTTTTGCCATGCATGACAGCAAAGCCGTGCGGGATTCCCAAAACCCATAGAGTGCTTGCCGCCAGTCCATACGCAAGATAATTGCCATGGTTAAGAAAAGTATTCGCCAAATCTCCATGTTCGGGAGCACGAATGAAATTCCGTGTGTCACATCGTATAGCTGCAATTTTATAAAGTTGTCTGGTAACCGTTGCTTCCTCAAGTAAGAGATCGCCCACTTTTTGCATTAGCGGGATTTTCTTTTCAAAGCTGCTCAGGGCTTGTGTAATATCCTGTGCGTCCTTATTAAATCCTTCTGTTTTCAAGTCTCTGTCGTTTTCCCAGACTTTGCGGATAAACTCGAGTCGTGTCAATTGAAACTGTTTCGCGACAGCCAGACGTTTGGCGTCATCAAACCAGAAAGATAACCAACCCTGTATATATTCAGTTGGCCTATATTCACTTTGCGGGGTAAACCATTCAATATCACTGCCAGCAAACAAGGGAGTGCCGCCACCTCCGCAAAAGCCAACCAGTACGCCGGCACTGGCAAGCATACGCATAGCGGCCTGAGTGATGGATGTACCTGTACCGAGCAAAATGGCTGTGGTGTTGGCAATGGGAATATTCCAGTATTGATTTTCGTTTTTGGCTTCAGTAAGGTAAAGAACACGTCCATCTTTTTGCATCACCCGACAATGTTCGAGATAAAAAAGATTGGCCCGTTTGGAATGGAGAATTGATTTTAAATCGGTTAGTTGCTCCATGAATTCGCCCGCTGGTAAAAGTTATTTTACAAGTTCGATATTCTCTCTATTGCCGGGTATTACCGTTACAGTTAGTATAAACAGTTGCACAAAGGAATATATTGCAACGGGGTAACTAAAATAGAAACATGAAAGACTGTTTCATTATATGACAATGTGTACTGAATACGACTGGTATGGGAAATAGTTTATTTAATTGAACAAAAAAAGATGGGACGATTAAGAAACGATAACAGGATGTAAAACGTGTAAAATAAGAAAATAGACTGGGGAGTGCAATAAGATAACATTCCGGTTCAAACATAATTGAAGTGACTTTGTGTCCTGTTTCATTTCAGCATTTTCCATTCAGGCAATCAACGATAAACTGAATCTCGTTGATTTTTTCTGTGGTGTGTCGATTGAACAAATAAACGACTATCAGAAAAACAGCCGTCGCTTTTGAAACTTCAGAATTTAAGAGGGCCTACTGAAATAACATGCATATCATTAAATTTTTGCGCAAACTGAAATTTCAGTGGGTGGCGATAGCGAATGCCATCCTGCTGCTTGGTGCGCAGGTTTATCTTTACTACCTCCAGAAACAGCCTGCCAGCGACCAGATCGAGATTATCAGGGGCATTCTTAATTCAAACAATTCATCGATGCTCTGGTACCTGATTATCGGCAGCGGTTTTTATGTCTATACCCGTTACAGGGAAAAGAAGGTGGGTTATACCGGACAGTTCATGTCTTCCTTCTGGATTCCCCTTTCCGCCTGGGTATTCGGGATGCTGGTGACGACTTTGATGACTGTCGATTCAATCGCGAAATGTTTCGGTTACGGGATTTTGTAAATCCGGCTTGAAAAGGCTGTTTATCCGATGAGATAATGAAAGTCTGATTTTGAAACCTGCCTTTTATGGCAGGTTTTTTTATGCGGTTCTGATGGACGGATTTTAAATTTCCGGCAGGATTGAATTAATCCGTAAAAAACGGGAACATAAAAACGTTCTTGTAATTTTGTTATTTCGTTTCATTAAAAATAAAAAATACTCTTCATTAAATGATGAGGATTTGAGGGAGATAATTTTTTATATTTGAATTTTATTATTCAACAATGAATTAATTTTGTCTTTTTTGTCTTGCTTCAAATTCCGCCAACGCTTTCACCGGTATTTCCGATTGGCTTTTGGCCGATTGCTCATAATAGTATTTTGCTTTTTCCAGATCTTTTGGCAGGCCATTCCCATTCTCGTAAAGTGTTGCCAGTTGGTATTGTGCAATCGGATTTTCCTTTTCAGCAGATTTTTCGTACCAGTCGATTGCCTTCTTCATATCCGGTTCATCTGTTTCTCCGCCGTACTGATAAAGCATTCCCATTATGACTTGTCCAAGGCTATCTCCCTGCCCGGCAGACTTTTCTGCCCAGATTTTGGCTTCCGTTCTATTCTGTAAAATGCCTTGCCCGGAATACAGGAAGAAAGCAAGTATTGCCTGTGATCGAGCATCGTCCAATTCAGCTGCTTTTCTTGCCCATTTTGCTGCTTCACTGAAATCCTGTAAGGTTCCCAATCCCTTAAGATAGATATCTGTAAGGGCAATTGCCAAAATTTTTTTATCCGATAAATCTTGAGTTGTTTCATCGATTTCATCTGAAGCGCGTTTAAACCATTTAAATCCCTCTTTGAAATTCTTTTGAATTCCTTCACCCAGGAAGAAACAGGTTCCAGTCAGTAAAAAAGCCTTTTTATTTCCGCCTTCAGCTGATCTTAAATAATTTTGACATGCAATAATTTCATTTTTACTGACTCCTTTGCCGAGCCTGTACATCTCTCCAAGGTAATAAGAAGCCATCACATTTCCCGATTCTGAAGCTTTTTCCAATAAAGGAAGAGCCTCTTTATATTCACTCCTTTTATAATATTCGATACCCTCTTGATTGGAATTGAATTCTTTTGGTTCTTCCTTTGTGCATGCCATCAATACAAAAACAGTAGACGATATCAAAAACAAAGTGAATATTTTTTTCATTTTAAAAATCTCATTGGGCAAATTTCAATACCTTTTATCACTGTTATTTATTTTATCATTGTCTTTATTGTTAAAATAATTCCTTAACTGATCATTAACATTGTTAACTGTTCCATCAACCGCTCTCCCGCCCAGAAAGTCCTGCACGTATCTCGTGACAATACCATCCGCTGCCGAGCCGGTCAGGTGGCTGACCCCATGTTTCATCATACCTTTGATCACACCGGTAAAAAGGGATATCAGGGCACCTCTTTTCGCTCTCGGATCGGCTGCCCGGAATCGCGCCTGTTCTTCACTTTTTCCTTCCTTTTTGGCCTGTACATATTCCGGATACCGTTCCATTTCCTGTTGCGACATCTCCATGTATTTGTCCACTTCCTTATCGTAATGATCCGTCAGTCCGCCCACCCCTCCTTCAAGGGCGCTATATAATCCTGTCCATTTTTTCCCCGCTGACATGAGTATCTTTCCTGCCATTAATATGGCAGGCATGTCTCTGGCAAATTCTCCCAGTCCCCAGACTCCCAGATACCCCTGATTACGAGACCATCCTGCAGCTTTATAATCACCGCTCTGGGCCTGTCGGTGTTCTTCCGCTCCAGCTCTCAGGTTTTTTTTCATTTTGTACAGTTCGTAGCGGCTATCCAGTTTCTTGTCTTCAGGGAAATTCTGTTGCAGCCTGTCCAGAAGGGCATACGGTGTGGTCGGATAGGGGAACAGGTCGAAAGGCTTTGGCTTGTTCACTTCGCCCAGAATGGTCAGGCCTTCATTCCCCAGTTCGTACATTCCCCGTGCCCCACCATGATAAACATCCATTACCCCCTGTCCGAAGGATGAGCCGTTCAGGTTCCGGACGGTTTTTCCCCAATCCCCCTGCATGGCATTGTCACTCTTGCCTTTGGCGTCCACGTACATGCC
>JAHYZB010000060.1:89576-106245 GCA_019424645.1 Oxalobacter formigenes | reverse complement strand
TCTGGAAATGATCCCTAATATAAAAACAGGAATTTTTTTCAGTAAGCTGTTTACCGGCTTTTAATATCTTCCAAAACTTTCATTCACAAAATATTTCGCGAAAAACAATATCTGAAAAAGGCTATTTATTTATAAAGTCGAAATAAAAAAAGGACAGCTTTGGCTGTCCTTTTTACCATCCATAAAACCCCAATTTCTAGAACTTGTGTGTAATGCCAAGTTGTACACCAGTAATGGAATCCCTGTCCGAACCATTACCGTTGTAGATCAGACCAGCACCATCATCACTATCGGTGTAGGCTACGTTGGCATAAACGGAAGTCCGTTTGGACAGGCCGTAGGTATAACCCAAAGCGTATTTGTTGGCTTTGCCATCCAGGTTACTACCGTCGATTTTGGTTTTCCCACGGTTATATGATGCTCCGATCGTATGAGGCCCTGTCTTGTACTGCAGGCCGACGATCCAGTCCTGCTGTTTGACTTTACCTGAATTGATGTTGAGATTTTCAAGCAATTTGAATCTGGAATCCTGATAACCCAGGGATACCTTGAAACCGGCAAACGAATAGGCACCCCCCGCATTCCAGCTATAGGATTTGTTCGAATCAACCACTCTGTCATAGTTGGCCAGCAACAGGATCGGGCCATTATCGTATTTCAAATTAACGGCGAAACCGTCATTGCCGAGCACATCATAAAAAACGTTAGTGTCACCTTTGGAATTATGACCCAGTGTATAAGTCGCACCAAAACCGAAGCCACTCCAGGATGGACTATCGTAACGGACGGTATTGCCAAGCTGTTCGGAGCGGAGGACATCAGCCTTCGCCAGAGAAGCTCCTACGCCATACTGGTTGAACGGATCCAGCATACGGAAGGTTTCAACCGACAGGTTGTTGACTCGTCCCAGACGAACCTGGCCCCATGCATCGCCTTTCAGGCCGACGTTGGCAGCGCCGATCCAGTCGACAGACTTGCCTTGAGCCCAATCGCTGTAATTCCAGGAAGATCTGTTCAACAGGTAACCGGATCCAAGAGTGCTAAGCGCATCAGGGGAAGTTGCATCCAGAACATCAGAACTTTTCTGAGTGCCGTCATTGAGGTCGAAACGGCGTTCCAGTTCAAAGGTAGCTTTCATATTGGAACCCAGATCTTCAACACCACGGAATCCGATACGGCTGTCGACATTACCGCCCATACGAACGTCGGAACTGGTTTCCTTGATCAGACCGGTATCGACGACACCATAAATGGTCACATTGGATTGTGCGTGTGCAACGCCAGCGGCGGCGCCCATCACAGCCAGTGCAATAAGCGTTTTTTTCATTGTTTTTAACTGGCTATTTTAAAAGGGAAGATAAAAAACTTTTCAATTATTATGATTGAGACAAGTCATCATCTCTTGCCAACTGATATTGAAAATAAAGTATTTTACTTTTAGCTTGTGATTAAAAAATATTCCTTTTTCTGCTGCTTCCTGACAAAAAATCTCTCTTTGAAAACGTCAATTTCACAAACCGTCTCCATATTATTTCTTTACAAAAATGTAACAGGAAACGGCATTTATTTCTTTTTTGATAACTTCATGTATTTACAAAAAAATATTTCTGCAATTTAAATTATTTGAATGCTTAAAAAGGCAGCCGAAGCTGCCTTTTTACTAGTCGAAAAACCGGAATTTTTAGAACTTGTGCGTAATACCAAGCTGTACACCAGTTACGGAATCTCTGTTTGAGCCGTTCAGGTTGTACCAGCCAGCGATATCCTCGTCGTTATCGGTATAAGCGACGTTAGCGTAAACGGAAGTCCGTTTGGACATGCTGTAGGTATAGCCCAAAGCGTATTTGTTGGTGCTTCCATCGAATGCCGTTCCAGCTGCTTCGACTTTACCGCGGTTATACGATGCGCCGACGGTATGAGGACCGGTCTTGTATTGCAGGCCGACGATCCAGTCTTTTTCTTTCAGGGCACCGTTACCAGATGCTTCAAACAGTTTGAATCTGGAATCCTGATAGCCCAGCGAAACCTTGAAGCCGGCATAGCTGTATGCACCACCCACGTTCCAGGTATAGGAATCGTTGGAATCGGCCGCTCTGTCATAGTTGGCCAGGAGCAGGATAGGACCGTTGTCATATTTCAGGTTGACTGCCCAACCATCATTGCCAATCTGATTGTAAAAGAGAGCGGATGGAGTACTGCCTTTGCTGTTCTGGCCTAAAGTATAGGTCGCACCGAAGCCGAAACCGCTCCAGGATGGGCTGTCGTAACGGATAGTGTTGCTGAGCTGTTCGGAACGCAGAATATTGGCCTTGGTCAGGGATGCGCCGACACCGTACTGGTTGAACGGATCCAGCATGCGGAAGGTTTCAACCGACAGGTTGTTGACACGCCCCAGACGGACCTGGCCCCATGCGTCACCTTTCAGACCGACATTGGCAGCACCAACCCAGTCAACTCTCTTTCCACTAATGAAATCATTGTAATTCCAGTTTGTTCTGTCAGTGCTTTCCAGACCGGCAACGTTAGTGATTGGATTGTTGATATCGAATTCTGGAGGATTGTTCTGTGTACCATCGTTCAGGTTGAAACGACGTTCCAGCTCAAAAGTCGCTTTCATATTTGAACCCAGATCTTCAACGCCACGGAATCCAAGACGGCTGTCAACATTGCTGCCCATACGAACGTCGGTACCGGTTTCCTTGATCAGGCCGGTATCAACGACACCATAAATGGTCACATGGGATTGAGCGTATGCAGCACCTGCCGACGCACCCATGATAGCTAATGCAATAAGAGTTTTTTTCATTGTTTTACCTATATAAAGTGAATGAAGACAAAAGTCATGTTCATTATTTGCAAAACTTTTTTTTGCCATTTGACGAGAAACATACCCATCTCCTTTTGAAAGCCTTAGCGGTTCTTTTGTCACTAAAAGAGAGGCATTTTTACAACAGTTTACTTTTGAGTTCATTCTCGATAAATCTTTCCTCTCTCCTGTTTTTACAGCATCCGGCCCTTAAACGTCCGTTTTTTCTCATTACAGACAAATACACAAAATCGGGAATACTTGATTTTCAAACAAGAACCGGTGCATACTCTTCGTCCTGAAGCCGGGTCTGTTTCTTGGCTCATTGGCCAGTTCTGACCCACTAAACTGATAAACCGGGCCATGCCAATATGTCACTGATACCTGTTACGATCATCACCGGATTTCTGGGGGCCGGAAAGACCACCCTCTTAAACCGTATTCTCAAAGACAACAATCACAAGCAACGTATTGCCGTCATCGAAAATGAATTCGGTGAAGAAAATATTGACAGCAATCTTCTTGTTCAGGACGATGCCGAACAAATTGTCGAGATGAGTAACGGCTGTATTTGCTGCACCATCCGTTCCGATCTTGTGACGGCTCTGGGTACACTTGCAAACAAGCGAAAAATCGGCGAACTCAATTTTGACCGGGTCGTTATCGAAACGACAGGACTTGCCGATCCGGGTCCGGTTGCACAGACTTTTTTTATCGAAGATACTGTTGCAAGCGAATATATGATCGATGGCATCGTGACCCTGATGGATGCGGTCTTTGCCATGCAACAACTTGACGAATACGAACAGGCACGTCAACAGGTTGGCTACGCCGACAGGCTTTTGATTTCAAAAACCGATCTGGTGAGTAACGAAGATGTCGAAATCCTGTCTCGCCGGATTCGACACATAAATCCGCATGCCCCGATACATATCGTTGACTTTGGCAGAGTTGACGTGGCAGAAGTGCTGGACGTACACGGATTCAATCTGAGTTCGAAAGTCGGCATTGATGAAAAAGACCATGCTCATCACGATCATCATCATGACCACCATGAATGTGGACATGACTGTGCATGTTCCCATCATGATCTCGACGATATCAACTCATTTGTTTTTCACAGCGAAAAGCCGTTCGATCCAAACCGGCTCAACGATTTTTTCGACAGAATGATTACCTTGTACGGCACCCAGATGCTACGCTACAAAGGTGTGCTATATATGAAAGATGCCGACAGAAAAGTCGTTTTCCAGGGAGTTCAGCAATTGATGGGGACAGATATCGTCGAAAAGTGGGATGAAAACCACCCTCCGGAAAGTAAAATGGTTTTTATTGGCAAAAACCTACCTAAGACAATTTTTGTGGAAGGGCTCCGTGATAGTCTTGCAGACTGAATTGATCGTCGAACCGCTTTTTTTGAAAAAATTAACGGCGGCTTTTGACAGATGTCATCTAGTCGATTAAATTTAATTGCAGGGTATTTCAATCCATAGTGCAATACATGCCGCAATAAGTTGCCGGTTATTGAAAATTTATCTATTGAGGCAAAGGAAAAAAGTAACGTGAATACCAAAACGAAAAAACCGACACCGACGACTCCTTTACTCACTGAAGACGAAGTTCTGAAAATGAGTGAAGACGATTATATGAATTCGGCTCAGCTTGCCTTTTTCAAGGATCGCCTCCAGAAACTGGAACAGGATCTTATCAAGAACGCTGGCCAGACAACCGAAAACCTGCGTGAAACAACGCTGGTTCCTGATCCGGCCGATCGCGCGACAATTGAAGAGGAACATGCTCTTGAACTGAGAACCCGTGACCGCGAACGTAAACTGCTGAAGAAAGTTCAGCAATCGATCGCCAGTATTGATACGGGAGATTACGGATGGTGCGTTGAAACCGGCGAACCTATCGGCGTTGCCAGATTACTGGCCCGTCCGACAGCGACCTTGTCTCTCGAGGCACAACAGCGTCGTGAACTCAAACAGAAACTGTACGGCGATTGAGCAATTCGGACATCAAAAAGGCAGGAATGATTCCTGCCTTTTTTATTGGATTTCAAAATATCACTAGCGACGCACGACAAAAGATTTCGTTCCCATGCTTTTCATTTCTTCCACCGCTTGCGTCGCATCCGCCAGGCTAGGGTATGGGCCGGCCAACAATTTCCAGTGATGGCAACTTGTGCGCCATATTCAGGGCAAATTTTGCCTGATAGGATTGTGCATTTCCAGCTTCCTGATAAGCGCCCAGCTGGAGATAATACCCCGGCCCTGCTGAAGAGACTTTGCTGACAGACTGTGCGGCCGGTTTGGCTGTATTGGCTGCCACTTCCGTCCTTGTCTGCTGAACTGGCGCTTTTGCGACGACTACCGGTTTGTCGATTGGCGAATAGGCATTGTTCCTGGCAAGATTGATACGCTCGATTTCATCCGGCAAGAGTAGTTCCACCTGAACCTGTCCACTCCCCTTGTTCAGATAGCCAAGCTTGAAAGCAGCCGTGTAGGAAAGGTCAATAATACGACTGGAGAGAAACGGACCGCGATCGTTGACCTTGACGATAACCTGCCTGCCGGTTTCAAGACTCGTTACACGGGCATAACTTGGAATCGGAAGGGTCGGATGCGCCGCGGTCATCGCAAACATATCGTAGGGTTCGCCTGAAGACGTTTTCTGGCCGTGGAATTTCTTGCCATACCAGCTGCCAATACCCGATTTTTTGTAATGCTGCAGTTCCGTCATGGGCGTATAAGTCTGTCCGAAAACGACGTAAGGTTTAGCTGTTGCTCCACGAATGGACTCTACTCTTGGAACGGCATCGGGTACTTCCATCAGATTATCCGGAATTTCATCCATCGGGCCATCGTCGAGATAGTAACCTCCGCCCTTTTGGGATTTGATTTTTCCTGCCTTTTTGGAAGCGACCTTGCCGGACGTTGTCGGTGTCGTGCCACATCCTGACAAAATCAGCACAAAGGCTGACGCCAGAATGGCCGTCATTACGAGACATTTATGATTTTTCAGAGATAACATCTTGATTCAGCCTTATAAAAAACGAAGCCTGGAAAAAACAGATGGATCGTTCTCTAAAAACAATGAAAAATGAAACAATTAGCGTCAAAAGCTAAGTATTTACTCAAAGTATAACCCAACTTCTTGCCTTTTTTCATCGGCCGCAGGTGTCAAACATCAGGATTGTGGTAAAAAAATGCAACGAAAGCGGGAAAAATCAGGTCTGGACGAGCTTGCGATGGCGCTGGATACTCATGAGAATGCCCGCTCCTAACCCGAGTGTCACCATCGCAGTACCACCATAACTCATGAATGGCAAAGGCACCCCGACAACCGGCAGAATACCGCTGACCATTCCCATATTGACGAATGCATACATGAAAAACATCATCGTAATGGCACCTGCCAGCAAACGGGAAAACAGGGACGACGCATTCAGTGCAATCATCAGTCCGCGTCCTATCAGGCAAAGATACAGTACCATCAGAATCAGGTTGCCGATAAGACCAAATTCCTCGGCAAAAACGGCAAAGATGAAGTCTGTTGTCCGTTCAGGGATGAAATGCAGATAAGCCTGGGTCCCATGCAACCAGCCCTTTCCGGTTATGCCTCCGGAGCCGATGGCAATGACAGACTGGATGATGTGAAATCCCTTTCCCAATGGGTCGGATGTCGGATCGATCAGCATCATCACCCTGTGACGCTGGTAATCGTGTAGCAGTGTCCAGACAATCGGCAAACAGGCCAGCCCGGCCACAAACAGGGAAATAATGACTTTCCAGGCAAGCCCTGCGAGAAAGATGACGTAAAAACCGGTTGCGGCCACCAGCAACGCCGTTCCCAGATCGGGCTGTTTCATGATCAATCCGGCAGGGATAGCCAGTAAAACGAAAGCAATTCCATATTCACGCCAGCCAAGATGGCCTTCCCTTTTCTGGAAAAACCAGGCCAGCATGAGAGGAACGGCAATTTTCATGATTTCGGACGGCTGAATGACAATGCCGACATTCAGCCAGCGACGCGCGCCTTTTTTGACAAGCCCGAATGCCGCTACTGCCAGCAATAACGCAATACCGAAGGTATAAACAGGCACGGCAAAACGCATGAGCGTCTGTGGTGGTACGCTGGCGGCGATCCACATAATGATGAACCCGAAAATGATATTCCTGAGCTGATCTTCAACTCGTCCGGGAAAATCGATACCGGCCGAATATAGTGTGATAATCCCTACCGACATGATCAGAAAAATGATCAGCGCGAGCGGTCCGTCAAAAACGCTAAGGTAATGTTTCAGTCGCGTCAGAAGAGTGTCTTTATCAGGAATATCCATGTTTAACCTCAACCCTCGTCGTTACCGTCTTCATCGGAATCCGGCGGCAACAATACCGGTTGTGAATCATCCGGATCTTCAGGATACGCATCGTCGTTACCCGACTGGACGGCTTCAGGAGCCGATTTTTTGCCGTAGAAGAAATAATCCATTGCCTTGCGGGCGATCGGAGCGGCAGCAGAAGCTCCGAATCCTCCATTCTCAACAATCAGGGCAATCACTATCTTCGGATTGTCCACAGGAGCAAAAGCCGTAAAAAGGGCATGATCCCGTTTGTGTTCAGCCAGTGCGGCCGCATTGTATTTCTCATTCTTGCCGATTGTGATCACCTGCGCAGTACCCGTCTTGCCGCCTGCTGTATAACCTGTACCGCCAAAAACCCGGGCGGCAGTCCCTTCTTTCATCACACCCACCATTGCCCGCTTGATCACGTCGATATTTTCCTGCTTCAGATTAAGTTTCACCGTTTCTGTCGTCACCGGACGGCGTTCATGACTCATACCATCCTCGATATCCTTGACCAGATGAGGACGGGCGGCTGAACCGTCGTTGACCAGCAAGGCGGTTGCATAAGCCAGTTGAAGAGGCGTGAAAGTATTGTATCCCTGTCCGATACCCAGCGAAATCGTTTCACCGGCATACCATTTTTTCTGATTCGGATTTTTGTAGGCATTGCGTTTCCATTCTGTCGATGGAAGAATGCCTTTTTTTTCATGAGCGAGATCGATGCCAGTCAATTCTCCGAAACCGAACTGCTTCATGAAATCATGCATGGTATCGACACCCATCTGGGCGGCAAGGACATAATAGTAGGTATCACACGACTGGACAATGGATTTGTACATGTCGACAATGCCATGACCGCCTTTCTTGTCATCACGGAAACGATGGTTACCGTATTCGAAATAGCCCGGGTCGCTGATCGCGTCAGTTGGTTTCCGGTATCCGAGTTCAAGTGCCGCCAGTGCCATAAACGGCTTATAGGTCGATCCCGGAGGATAGGCGCCCCGGATAGGGCGATTGATCAGTGGCTTGTTAGTCGAGGTGTTCAACTCATCCCAGTTTTGCTGGTCGATACCATCGACAAACAGGTTCGGATCGAATGTCGGCTTCGATACATAGGCCAAAACTTCCCCTGTGGATGGATCCATGGCGATCAGGGCACCACGCCGGTTGCCAAATGCATTTTCAACGACTTTTTGCAATTCAATATCGATAGAGAGAACCAGATTGTTCCCCGGAATGGTAGGATGGGTGGAAAGCGTTCTGACCGCGCGCCCGCTGGCTGCCACTTCCATTTCCTCGTAGCCGGTAGAACCGTGGAGAATGCGTTCGTAACTCTTTTCAATCCCTTCCTTGCCGTAATGGGTCGTTCCCTGATAGTTCGTTTCTTCCTCTTCCGGCAGATTGTCGAGATCTTTCTGGCTCATACGGCCGATGTATCCGATCACATGCGATGCGACATCACCAAGCGGATATTGCCGGAACATACGCGCCTGGACTTCCACTCCCGGAAACCGATATCGCTGGACGGAAAAACGGGCCACCTCTTCATCGGTCAGCTTGGCTTTCAAAACGATACTTTCGAAGCGTTTGGCTTCCTCCATCCGCTTTTTGAACCGTTTCCTGTCACGTGGAGTGATTTCAATAATCTGGGACAGTTCCTCGATCACATCTTCCAGTTTGGCACCAATTTTGGCAGGGGTGATTTCAAGAGTATAAGCCGAATAATTATTGGCAAGAATGACACCGTTCCGGTCCATGATAATGCCTCGACTCGGCATGGTCGGTACGATCGAGATCCTGTTTTCTTCAGCCTGTGCAACATAGTTGCTGTGTCGCACGATCTGTACCCAGACGAAGCGAAGCAGCAAAAAGAAGAAACAGACCAGAATGAACACAACCAATGCCGCAATCCGGTTGCGGAATTGGTGGAGCTCGCGTTCGCTATCGTTCAGACTCGACATGAGAGTGAACCATCCAGACAGCCGTAACCGGCAGGCAAAGCCTTTTCATATGCGAAGATAGCGGTCATGTCAAAAACAGTCGTCATAATGGCCGATCCAGATCCGTATCGACCGAACGGCGTTGCGGAGCCAGCAGAATCATGGTCACCAGCGGCCACAACAAGGCTCCGACACCACTGTCGATCAGATAGAGCCAGCTTGAAGTACGATGGCTGACAATAAACTGGATAAACATTTGAACCAGTTGTGACGACAGAAGCAATATGAGGATATACCAGATCTGTTTTTTGAGGGGAAACCACAAAACACGCCGGTGAAATGTAATCGCAAAATAACTCAGCAAAACATAGGCGAGCGCATTTTCGCCCAACAAGGTAGCATCGTTCACATCCATCAACAGGCCCATGCAAAAGGCAATGCCCATGCCGACCCGTCGCGGCTGATGGATACCCCAGAAAACCAGTACCAGTGCGACGAAATCGGGAACGCCCACCCAGTGTCCCCATGGCTGGATATTCAGGAAAAAAGCAACCGCAAGCGTGATGGCGATAAAAACGGGGCTGACCGGCAGCAAGATATGTTCTGGAATCGGTTTCATCCTGTTTGTGCCTTATTTCTTCGGTTCTTCAGCTTTGGGATTGACCCGTTGCCGGATATTGACCGTTCTGTCAGCTGCTGTCGGCCGCGGTGGTAAAGCCGTATCGGACAAGAGAACCAGAACCTGTCTGTTCCGGTTGATACCGGCAACCGGCTCACAAATGACGTGATCGAACGATCCTATGGAATTGTCACGGATTCTCGCCACTTTTCCGACAGCCAGCCCGGCCGGATAAACGCCATCTATGCCGGATGTCACCAATAAATCATCCGGCTGGATATCGGCATTCGCCATCATGAAACGCAACTCAAGATATCCCGATTGCCCACGGCCATAGGCAACGCTACGTTCACCGCTTCGGACATTCAATACAGGAATCGCCTGATCCTTGTCTGTCAAAAGCGTCACTTCACATGTCTTGAGATAAACATCAGTGACTTGCCCGATCACACCCTTGTCGTCAATGACCGGCTGTCCCGGCAAAACACCATCCTGCGATCCTTTGTTCAAAATAACCTTGCGGACAAAAGTATTACGGGCGTCATAGAGAATTTCTGCAGGAAGCGATTTAACGCTGACCCGTTTGCTCATTCCCAGCAATTCCCGCAACTGGGCATTTTCACTTTCAAGCAATTCTGCCCGCTGAAGCTGGGTGGCATCCTGCATGGATTTTTCACGCAAGCCTGATACTTCTTCATGCAGAGTCGCAACGGATGTCAGATACTCGTCCGCTGCATCATAAATATCGCGCGGTATCATCGCCACTTTCTGGATCGGATACAGAACCATTCCAACTACTTTACGGACATGGCTCAAAACCTGAAGGTGGGAATCGACAAACAGCAATGCAATAGCGGCCAGCACGAAAATAATGACCTTTACTCTCGCTGGGGTTCCTTGTTTGAATAGAGGCGGTGGACCGTATTGCATAAAATAACTGGCAAAACAAAGTAGCGAAAACTGCCTCACGGCAGCTTGAAAAACAGGCACATTGCTTGTGCCTGTTATTTTTTCTGCTTATTCGTACGAGAAAACCGTTCCGAGTTCATCGATTTTTTCAAGGGCGATACCACAACCGCGAACGACGCAGGTCAGCGGCTCTTCAGCAATCAGAACTGGCAGGCCGGTTTCTTCCATCAGCAAACGATCGATATCATGAAGCAATGCACCACCACCGGTTAGCATCATGCCTTTTTCGGCAATGTCGGCGCCCAGTTCAGGAGGAATCTGTTCCAGCGCATTTTTGACGGCAGAAACGATATTGTTCAACGGATCGGTCAAGGCTTCCAGAATTTCATTGCTGGAAATGGTGAAAGCACGCGGGATACCTTCTGACAGGTTGCGTCCCTTGACTTCCATTTCCTTGATTTCGGTACCGGGGAATGCAGAGCCGATATTTTTCTTGATCGCTTCGGCGGTCTGTTCGCCGATCAGCATGCCATAGTTGCGACGGATATAATTGACGATCGCTTCGTCGAAACGGTCACCACCGACACGAACGGAACCTTTGTAAACCATGCCACCCAGCGAAATAATACCGACTTCGGTCGTACCGCCACCGATATCGACAACCATCGAACCGGTCGCTTCGGAAATCGGCAGGCCAGCGCCCAGAGCGGCGGCCATCGGTTCCTCGATCAGGTATACCTTGGAAGCGCCTGCACCCAGAGCGGATTCACGGATCGCACGACGTTCCACCTGCGTGGAGCCGCAAGGCACACAGATAATGATACGTGGGGAAGGACGGAAAAATTTGGAATTGTGTACCATGCGGATGAATTGCTTCAACATCTGTTCCGTCACGGTAAAGTCGGCGATGACGCCGTCTTTCATCGGCCTGATGGCTTCGATATTGCCAGGAACTTTTCCCAGCATCTGTTTGGCTTCCTTGCCGACAGCCTGAATGCTCTTTTTGGAACTGGGCCCACCGTCATGCCGGATAGCGACTACAGAAGGTTCATCCAGAATAATGCCGGAATTCCGGACATAAATCAGCGTATTGGCGGTACCGAGGTCGATCGCCATATCATTAGAGAAATAACCGCGTAAAAATCCAAACATGAACATTCCCGATAATTTAAAAGGCCCGTATATGACAACGGGCAAATCCGCAAAAAGTCAAATTGTAAACTTGACAGGCAAATATGCAATAGCCCAACATTCTACCTTATAATTCAAGGGTTATTTATGATGAAGAGCATCCAATTGCACTTCATTTTGAAAAATTTTTTGTAACAATCCAATTTATTATTATGTCTCTCGATCTTTCCGATGTCGATCGCATCGCACAACTGGCCCAGCTGGAAGTTTCCGACAGCCAGAAACAAAAAACCGCTACACAGTTAAACGATATTCTCGCGCTGGTCGAACAACTGCGACGAGTCGATACGTCCGGTGTCCTGCCGCTGGCTCATCCCATTTCGGCATTCGAGGACGATCTGGCTTTAAGACTCAGGGAAGACGCTGTTACCGAAGAAAACCATCGTTCCGAATATCAGGCATGTGCCCCTGCCGTTGAAAACGGCCTGTATCTGGTTCCCAAAGTCATCGAATAAAAATGAATGAAGATAAAAAACGCTCCGTCGAATCAGACCCGGATTTTTTGTCGAGATCACACTTATGCATACCAAAACATTATCGGAACTGTCCGCCCTTTTGCAGACAAAACAAATCTCCGCAACCGAACTCTCCAAACTGTTTTTGAAACGGATCGGCGATAGCCAACTGAATGCTTTTTTGCACGTTGACGAATCATTGACCCTGAAACAGGCCGCTCAGGCAGATGAAAGACTGGCGAAAAACGAAGCGACCCCACTCACCGGTGTGCCAATCGCGCATAAAGACATTTTCGTGACCAAAGACTGGCGATCGACAGCAGGCTCGAAAATTCTGGCAAATTACACCAGCCCGTTTAACGCCACTGTCGTGCAAAAATTCCAGGATGCCGGCATGGTCATGTTAGGCAAGCTGAACTGCGATGAGTTTGCAATGGGTTCATCCAACGAAAACTCATACTTTGGGCCTGTCATGAATCCGTGGGACATCAAAGCCGTACCCGGTGGTTCGTCCGGCGGTTCGGCGGCTGCAGTCGCCGCACGTCTGACACCTGCTGCTACAGCAACTGATACAGGCGGTTCCATTCGTCAACCAGCCGCTTTTTGTGGCGTTACCGGTATCAAGCCCACTTATGGCCGTGTTTCCCGTTTCGGCATGATCGCTTACGCATCTTCTCTGGATCAGGGTGGCCCGATTGCCAGAACTGCTGAAGACTGTGCCTTGCTTTTGAATGAAATGACCGGTTTCGATCCGAAAGACTCGACCAGTGTCGAACGTGCCAATGAAGATTACACACGTGAGCTCAACGAACCACTTGACGGATTGCGCATCGGTGTTCCCCGTGAATACTTCAGTGAAGGCCTGTCTTCCGAAGTCGAACAGGCTGTCAGAAATGCCCTGTCCGAATATGAAAAACTGGGGGCGAAGCTGGTCGATATTTCCCTGAAAAATACCGCCCTGTGTATTCCCGTTTATTACGTTATCGCTCCGGCAGAAGCATCATCCAACCTCAGCCGTTTCGATGGTGTCCGTTATGGATTCAGGGCAGAAAACTATACCGATCTGCAGGATATGTACCGCAAGAGCCGTTCTGAAGGATTCGGTGAAGAAGTGCAGCGTCGCATTCTGGTCGGCACATATGTATTGAGCCACGGTTATTATGATGCCTACTATATTCAGGCACAGCGTATCCGTCGCCTGATTGCTGAAGATTACAAAAACGCGTTCAAGGAATGTGACGTCATTATGGGTCCGGTTTCTCCGACCGTTGCCTGGAATCTGGGAGACAAGGCAGACGATCCGGTCGCCAACTATCTGGGCGATATCTTTACCCTCTCGACGAACCTGGCTGGTCTGCCGGGAATGTCGATCCCGTGTGGATTCGGTCAGGGTGAACATGCAAACCGTCCCGTCGGTCTGCAATTGACCGGCAATTACTTTGCTGAAGCCCGTCTCTTGAATATCGCACATCAGTATCAGAAAGCGACGGACTGGCATTTGCGTTCGCCCGAAAAGGCTTGAGACTTATTCCGGATTTATCCGGAATGAAACCGAAAAAAAATATTTCCGGCGGCACTGCCGCCAATAAAACCAAAGGAAACATTATGCAGTGGGAAGTAGTCATCGGTCTTGAAACACATGCACAACTTTCAACCGTTTCAAAAATTTTCAGCGGAGCCTCGACCAGCTTCGGCGCAGAGCCCAATACACAAGCATGCCCTGTCGACCTGGCTCTTCCGGGTGTACTGCCGGTAATGAACCGTGGCGCAGTCGAAAAAGCCATCCAGTTCGGTCTGGCTGTCGGTGCAGAAGTCGCTCCACTCTCCGTTTTTGCCCGCAAAAATTATTTTTACCCCGATTTGCCCAAAGGCTACCAGATCAGCCAGTTTGAAAAACCGGTCGTCATTGGTGGAAAACTCAATTGCATCGTCGAACAAAAAGGCAAGAGCTATATCAAGACCGTCAATCTGACACGTGCCCATCTGGAGGAAGACGCTGGTAAATCGCTTCATGAAGAATTTGCCGATATGACCGGTATCGACCTTAACCGCGCAGGTACGCCGCTCCTTGAAATCGTGACGGAACCGGACATGCGTAGCGCTGCCGAAGCAGTCGCTTATGCCAAAGCCTTGCATTCACTGGTTACCTGGCTCGACATTTCGGATGGCAATATGCAGGAAGGATCTTTCCGTTGCGACGCCAACGTATCGGTTCGCCCGGCAGGCACTACCGAACTGGGAACCCGGTGCGAAGTCAAGAACCTGAATTCCTTCCGCAATCTGGAAGACGCAATCAATTACGAAGTCGAACGCCAGATCGAACTGATCGAAAACGGCGGGCAAGTCGTTCAGGCAACCCGTCTCTATGATCCGGATAAACGGGAAACCCGCGAAATGCGTACCAAGGAAGATTCCGACGATTACCGTTATTTCCCCGATCCCGATCTGCCCCCGCTGGTCATTTCTTCCGAATGGATCGAACGCGTCAAAAAAGAGCTGCCGGAATTGCCGGAAGCTTTGCGTAAGCGTTTCATTAGCGATTACGGTCTGCCAGAATACGATGCTACCGTCCTGACCCAGTCCAAGGCAATGGCAGAGTATTACGAAAAACTGATTTCCCTGACAGGCAAACAACTGGCGAAACAAAACGCCAACTGGCTGATGGTCGATATTTCATCTGCCTTAAACCGTGAAAATCTGGAAATCGGCGATCTGCCTGTCACCGTCCAGCAATTGGCCCAGCTGATGCAGAGAATTGCCGACAACACCATTTCCAACAAGATTGCCAGGGACATCTTTGCCATTCTCTGGGATGCCCGTGCCTCTGACGACAATGCTGTCGATAAAATCATCGATGCCAAGGGATTGAAACAGATCTCTGATACCGGAGCCATTGAAAAAATCATTGACGAAGTGCTCGCCAACAATGCCAAATCCGTTGAAGAATTTCGTTCCGGCAAGGACAAGGCGTTCAACGCGCTGGTAGGACAAGTCATGAAAGCGACCAAAGGCAAGGCCAATCCGGGACAGGTCAGCGACATGCTGAAAAAGAAACTGGCAGGCTGATATTCTTGAAGCAAATAAAAAAGGCCTGCTTTGCAGGCCTTTTTTATCAGAATTTCATTCAGGTTTGTCGTTGCTGCCGGTTGGATTCAAGCAGTTTTTCAAATTCACTGGCAGTCAGGGGTTCGGAGAAAAGGTATCCCTGTCCATAATTACATCCTGCGCCAGCGAGCAACAATCTCTGTCCATCGTCCTGAACACCCTCTGCAATCACTTTCATGTCCAGTTTGTGCGCCATGACGATAATCGCTTCACACAAAGCCATATCTTTCGATTCATTTTCGATATTGCGGACGAAAGCCTGATCGATTTTCAGATAGTCGATCGGGAATTTCTTCAAATATGACAATGACGAATACCCGGTCCCGAAATCATCCAGTGCCACTTCCATACCATGCTGATGGAAATCCGCCAGCCGATCAAGCACCTGGGTATTCGACACAATCAGGACACCTTCGGTAATTTCCATAACCATGCTGCTACCGGGCACATTCAATTTTTCAAGTACTTCAAACCAGTCGCTGTAATCATTCTTGTTCTGGAATACGATCGGCGAGATATTGAAACTGATTTGCAAGTCAGGGAAAAGATGCTCCCGCCACCGGCTAAGTTCCCGTGCGACTTCCCCGAAAGCCCAGTCCGAAATCGTCAGAATCTGACTGGTTTCTTCTGCAATGAAAATGAATTCTGTCGGACTGATGATGCCACGAACCGGATGGTGCCAGCGGATCAGCGCTTCAGCTTTCTGAATCCGGCCGGTTTCAATCTCGACAATCGGCTGATACAACATTTCAAACTGGTGTTCGTTTATGGCGATACGCATGTCATTGGCCAGCCTGATCCGGTTTTGAGCAGCCGCCTGCATGGATGCCGTAAAGTAACTCATCCGGTTACGTCCGGCCAGTTTGGCGGCATACAAGGCCTGATCGGCATTTCTCATCAGCGTATCGATATCAGTGCCGTCATCCGGATAAACCGTAATTCCGATACTACCTGTCACATAGGCGATTTCACTACCCAGCTGATAAGGCTGTGCCAATGAACGCAGGATGCTGTGCGCAATTTTCTCCATGGTTGGCAAATCGGTCAACTCTGTCAGAATAATGGCGAACTCATCGCCACCGAGACGTGACAGAGTATCGAATTCACGGACGCAATCTTTCAGACGCTTTGCGACATCGAGTAGCAAATGATCGCCCGCATCGTGCCCAAGGGTATCGTTGATGTCCTTGAAATTATCCAGATCGAGAAACAGCAAAGCCAGTTTTTTGCCTGACTGGTTGACTTTGACAATTTCCTGTTTCATCCTGTCCATCAGCATGCGACGATTTGGCAGAT
>JAHYZB010000060.1:80116-89566 GCA_019424645.1 Oxalobacter formigenes | reverse complement strand
ATTCGTCAGGAAATCGAAATTCGCCTGACGCCATATCATATCTTCCGCTTCTTTTTTCTCTGTGAAATCATTAGAGAGCTCAACGTAATAACGAACGGACCTGTCTTCATTGTAAACCACGTTGATTGTCAGCCATGAGGCATAAGACTCGCCATTCTTGCGTCGGTTCCATAGTTCTCCACGCCAGTAGCCTGTCTCATTCAATGTGTCCCACATTGCCTTGTAAAATGCCGTGTCCTGACGTCCCGAACTTAACAGTTTCGGATTTCTGCCAACCACTTCTGCAGAGGTGTAACCCGTAATTTTTTCGAACGCAGGGTTGACCGCAAGAATATGATTATCTGCATTACTGATCAAAATCGCTTCGCTGGAATTACGGTACACAAGCGCAGCCAGTTCCAGTTTTTCCTCATCTTCTTTTCTTCTGGTAATATCACGCGCAATTCCCAGAACACCAACCAGTTTTCCATCCTTCGTCCTGACTGGCGCCTTGATCACATCGAAAAACGCCCGATTTCCCGACAGGGAATAAGTACCCCATTGCTCGATCACACTGAGTTTGCCTTCCCGAAGAATACGTTTGTCCTGTTCTTCAAAACGGCTGGCTTCCTCGTGACTGAAGATATCGAATTCTGTCTTTCCGATAATACTGTCTTCATCAAGTCCCAAATAATCCTTGTAGGCCTGATTACAGGCCAGATAGACACCAGCGGAATTTTTCATCCAGATAAGATCAGGTATATTTTCAAAAACACTTCTCAATCGGGCCTCGCTTTGGGTCAACACAGCATTGACCTTGTTTAAATCATCCGTTCTGATATCAACCAGTTTTTCCAGATTGACAAGTAACTGGTTCCGGATTTCCTGCAAGCGAACCATAAAAAGAATAGCCAAAAAGAACAACGCCATCAACGCTATTGAAATTCCGATGACTTTGGTACCCCAATAAAAAAGGTCGGCATTATATGCGCCCAGCGGTAAAAGCGTAATGACTTTCCATTTATAGGCACTGACATCTCTGGCCCCCTGTCCACCGGAAAAAATCTCGCTGCTTCCTACACTGGTTTTCGTATCGGCTGAGAGAGGTGAAAGTGTTTTGAAGGTCCAAAGGCCGTCCCTGGTGATAAACTGGCCTTCTTCCTGATTTTTCATCCGTTCCCATGCAGCCGGATATCGATAAGCCATATTCAGGTCATTTTTATTGAACATGAATCCGAATTCATCGTTGGAAACCGGTCCTTTCAGCCAGAATCCATTCTGATCGACGAGCCACGCAGAGTTGCCACGCATACTTGTCAACTGCTGGAAACGGCCGATCATTGACGTTGCATAATAGTTCAACAGAAGAATGCCTCTTTTCTCTCCTTTGCTATTGAAGATCGGCATTCCGAAACGAATCGTCGGCACGTACGGTTCCTGAATATGGTCATCTTCAATATTCAGATCGAAAGGAGAAACATATACCTCTCCTTCTTTCAATACATTCGTATCGTCAAAAAAATACCGTTCACTCCGGTTCTGGAGTTGCCGCTCGGGAACAACAACTCCTTTTCCATTCGAATAATTGACACGCAGGCGTTCCATCCCGTTTTCATCAATCCAGCGGATTTTGTTGTACACCTTTTTCGCTTCCGCAAAGGCAAGCCAGTCACCGGCAGCTTTATCAACATTCGTTTTGTCCGGATTGTTGATCATCCTTCTGAAATCGGTATCCAGATACAGAATATGAATGTCCTGCATGACATATTCCAGACTGCGGTTAATTGATACCACACCGACAAGAACGGTTTCATGTTCCAGTTTCTGATTCTGCTCATGAATAAACCGCAGTTGAGACAGGTAATAGAAATACGCGCCGCTACAGATCAACAGGGCGACGGGAAGGAAAATCAGAATGATCCGCAAGACGGGATGAAAATTTTCACTTGGTTTGCGAACAAGATATTTCAATAATGGTTTCATCTTAACGATTTCTGCACCACGACCAGCCAGAATCAAACAATTTCCAATTCGAAAAGTGCTCTGGATATGACCGTGCACACTCCGGATTTCCCAATAAATAATAAAAAAACGGGTGAAAACCCCTAATTGACACATCGCACAGCAGAAACATTTACCATTAAAACGTTTCCGCAGAGCAACAACATCACATTCTTTGATAACACTTCATTATTCATGGGCGCGACAAATCATTTTTGAGCGCGCTCAAGGAAAATTGCTGAGAAATAAGAATTAAACGGTCTCTTCAGATCAAGGCAGTAAAGAAATCGTTGAAATGTGCAGAAAATACCAAAGCGGCACCTTTATTCTAAAAAAACCAAGGTGATATATAAAATGGGGATTAAAGGATTTTATAAAGAAAAGTAAATATAAGGGCTGTCTATCAAGGCAGTCCGCTTATTTTGCTGCCGGCCCTGATTCCATTTTTGGCAAACCATTTTTTATTCATTTCCAGCGCATAGCGGATCCATCCCTTGCTGCAATGGGAATCCAGCGTAAACGCTTCCATTTCTTCAATGTTCAGGATAGTCCCATTTGCATCGATAAATGCGACTGAAAGAGGTATAGGAGTATTCTTCATCCACATGCACGAACGTGCAGGCCGGTCAAAAACAAAAAGCATGCCATTATTTTTCGGCAATATTTTTCTGAACATCAGCCCCTGTTCGCGTTGTGCATCCGTAGAAGCGACTTCTGCACGGATAAGGTGTTTCCCTGCTTTCAAAGTGGTGACAGGAAAATCCATGCCGGTCGATTCGGCCATAACCGGAGCTGCAAAAGGTGAAAGGCACAACAACACCAATATCATTTTCTTCAGCTTGAACATTTTTTCCTCTTGTCATCGTTGAAATGCATATGTTACATGAAACGCGCATAAAAAAAGACGGGGATAACCCCGTCTTTTTTCTTAGCTTGAAGGCTAATTATTTAGCAGCTGGTGCTTTAGCGTCAGCTTTTACTTCAGCTTTTTTTTCTGCTTTTTTGTCAGCTTTTTTTGCTTTGGTTGCTTTTTTTGCTTTTTTAGCTTTTTTAGCTGGAGCTGCTTTTTCAGCGGCTGGAGCTGGAGCTGCTTTTTCAGCTACAGGAGCTGGAGCTGCTTTTGCAGGAGCAGCAGGAGCAGCAGCGAAAGCTGCAGAAGCAAACAGGCCGGAAACCAGGATAGCAACTAATTTTTTCATTTTAAAAATTCCTCAAATATTTAAGAAAAAAACTTTGTAATCCCATGAAGGATTACGATCATTAACGCACCAGTTTTAAGGTCGGTTGACACTTTTTTCAAAAATTTTTAAAAATATTTTTTCATTCATCGAAAATAAACGCATTCATTTTCACTTTAGTAGAAATGACTCACAAAACGTTTATTTCCACGTTGAAATTGCCCTAAACGAAAAAAGCGGGACATTTGTCCCGCTTTTTCATGAAGGTTGAAAAATTCAGTCCTCAGCATCTTGCGCTCCTGACGCATCGGCGGGTTCGGGTGCATCAACAGCTCCTGTTTCCTCATCTGCATTATTGTTTAAGCCTTGGGTACTGATAAGGCTTTCAGATCCTGTCGAAATCGATTTTTCCACAACCGGAGCGGCGGCAAAAGCGGCTGAAGCGAACATGACAGCAATCAGAAAAGCGATGATTTTTTTCATATATTAATTCCTGTTTTTTGTTGAATAAAGTAGGATCCGTATGGATCATGCCTTTTAACGGATCAAACACTTCATCAGATGACTTTTTTGTGCGAAAGAAAAGTAACATTTGTAACAAATTTCTTTTATTCAACTTTTAACTTCTTTTAAAATCCCTTTTCTTCTTTTAACGAGATTTTCAAATCCGAGACCTGCTTTTTGCAAGCCATGAAAAGCAATTGGTTGAAAAGTCTTCTGCAAAACGCATCAAAATATAGCTGCTGCCAGTTGTAAAATCTACACTCTCATGATTTTTTCTTCTTATCAGCTCAGAGTAAAACCGTTTTATACATAAAAAAAGCGGGACAAATGTCCCGCTTTTTACGCCAAAAAATTATTTCTTGGCTGGTGCTTTTTCAGCAGGTGCTGCCTTGGCAGCTGCTGGTGCAGCCGGAGCTACTTTTTCTGCTTTCACAGGAGCTTTTTCTGCAGGAGCTGCTTTTTCTGCTTTCGGGGCGACAGGTGCTTTTTCAGCAGCAGGAGCAGCTGCGAAAGCGGCAGAAGCGAACAAACCGGAGATCAGAATAGCAATAACTTTCTTCATATTTAAGTTCCTTTATTTCTTATTTAAAAAATATAATCCGACTGGATCACGTCTTTTAACGAACCCATTAGTCATCCAGTTGACTTGATTTCTGAAGAAAAATGTAACAATTGTAACAATCGTCTTTCATTACACATTCATTTGCATTTAAAAGGGCCTATCTTCCGCTATCCCGACTTAACCGTTCAAGACAGGATAATCCGTGTAACCCTTTGATCCTTCTGTATAAAAGGTGGATCTGTCCGGTACGTTATAAGGGCCTCCCAGACGAATCCTTGCAACAAGATCAGGATTCGCAATGAAAAGTCGTCCAAACCCGATTGCGTCGGCCAAACCACTCTGTATTGCCGCTTCTGCTTTTTCAGGAGTGTATTCACCTGCATAAATAAGTGTTCCGGAAAACCTTTCTCTTATTTTTCGTTTGAATGTATCCGTCAATTCAATACCACCTACCCAGCTCGGCTCGGCAATACTGAGATAGGCGATACCTCGCTTGTTGAATTCATCGGCAAGATATAACGCCATTTGTTCCGGCTCAGCATCTGCAATGCCATTGATGTTGAAATAAGGAGAAATCCGGACACCCAGTTTTTCCTTGTCAACAACTTCAAGCATCGCGTCAAGTACTTCGAGAGTCAGTCGGGCACGGTTGACGAGAGAACCGCCATACTTGTCGCTACGCCTGTTGGTATTGGTTGCCTGAAACTGCTGCAACAGATAACCGTTTGCAGCATGTTCTTCCACGAAATCAAATCCGGCCTTGACGGCACGAGTGGCAGAACTTTTGTATTGACCGACAATCTGGCCGATTTCTTCTATGGAAAGCTCACGAGGTGTATCACACGGCACGAACTTGTGCTGGCCATCTACAATAATATTACACTTGGCACCTTCCGCAGTAATGGCTGATGGAGCAACCGGGGCATCACCGTTTGGCTGAAAATAAGAGTGAGACATGCGACCGACATGCCATAACTGTGCCGACATCCTGCCACCTTTTGCATGCACTGCATCCACGACTTTTTTCCATCCTGCCTGTTGTGCATCGGTATAAATCCCTGCCGATCCCGCATAGCCCTGACCCGACCGTGAAATTTGGGTTGCCTCCGAAATGATCAGGCCTGCCGTGGCACGCTGTGCATAATATTCTGCATTCAATTCAGTCGGTACGTTATCCGGTTCCGCTGTCCGGCAGCGTGTTAAAGGAGCCATAACGACCCTGTTCACCAATTTTGTTTCTCCCACTTTCAGTGGCGTCAGTAATTTCAGATCCATCGGATTTTCCTTTCAGACCTTAAGCATGAATGTTCAATATAAAAATTGACCGTACCGTTTCACATTTTTGTTTAACTTTGCAGACCCGAATGGGTTCAGGTAATTTACACTTTATTTTCGATCAATTTGACAGTAGTTATGTTGATGATTTTAATGGGTTTGTCTTTTTTCTTTATTCCGGCAAAAAAACGGAAAATGGCTATCTAAATCCGCACCAGGTCACCTGAGTGGGGAAAAACTAAAACCATATCAGGAATCAAGCCTTTACATATTCAATCCGAACCCACTCTTTTTATACAGTAAAATCCGGATAAACAAGCCAACTCATCTTTTTCACTCATATGAAACCACTAATCCACTTCGTACATGGCAAGGAAAGCGGCCCCTGGGGCACTAAAATCCGGTATCTGGCCGATATCGCAAAACAAATGGGCTTTGACGTGGAAAGCCTCGATTATTCATCAACGTTTGATCCGGATATTCGCGTCAGGATGTTGATAGACTCCTGCAAAAAACGGCCTGCCAGTTATCTTGCCGGCTCCAGCATGGGAGCCTGGGTCGCCATGACCGCCAGCGCTGCCATTCCTGTCAAGGGACTGTTTTTGCTGGCTCCAGCCATTGATGTGCCTGACTATCCTCCGCTTCGCCTGGGATGTGACGGCAATGCCATTGAAATCATTCACGGCTGGAAAGACAGCCTGATCCCCGTTGAAAACGTTATCCGGTTCAGTCGCGAGCTCAAATGCACTCTCCATTTGCTCGACGATGAACACCGGTTGAAAAACCGACTGGATCAGGTCGGAGATTATCTGAAGTCGTTTTTGGACAGAATGGAAAAAAGAAGCTGATCAGATATGCCGTGAAATGAGGCCTGTCTGATCCTGTGTGCTCAGGGAAATTATCTTTTCGGTTCCCTGATTGGCGGCTCTTCCCGCGGACCGAGAATAATAGGCCGACTCGTTATGTATACCAATGCGATTATCGATATGACGAATATAGCCCACAATGACACTATTGCAAGCGTTGAAGGAGGCGCTATTTCTGGCGGAGGAAAGGATGCGAATGAGGCATATATGAAAAACTGTGCCGGAAATATTCCCAGCATGAACCCCAGCATATGAGCAATCAGCGGACGAGTGCCCTTTTTAATATTGTGCTGATAAAGGCGATACCAATCCCATGCAAAAATTAGTCCCGCAATAACGAAAATAACAATCGTAGTCATAGGCCTGCTCCTCTTCCATGCTCATCAATATATATCATCAGAGAATATAACCAAAATTTGTCATGTTTTGAAGTTACTCATTCCAAATTCGTCACAACATTCCAAAATTATCAAATAAATAAAGTTGATTTTAAAAAAGATTCCATCAATAAACTTAAGTTTGACAATATATAATTCGATGTTTTTTCGAAAATTTATGCTATGTCTTTAATAGTTTTATAACCATGGAATATATTTCTTCTACACATGACTGACTTAGATAAAATTGATGAAAACAAACCGGTAATGACAGAACATTACACAGATTCTTTTTATCAGTGGCAAATGGAAGGGTCATATAAAAGTGCGAGCATTTTTATTCCTTATCTTTTTAAATCCTTTAAGCCTCAAACCGTGGCAGACATCGGTTGTGG
Organism: Oxalobacter formigenes; assembly: GCA_019424645.1. GTDB lineage: Bacteria > Pseudomonadota > Gammaproteobacteria > Burkholderiales > Burkholderiaceae_D > Oxalobacter > Oxalobacter formigenes_D. Next base: position 82,429 of record JAHYZB010000060.1, on the reverse strand, counting down.
AAGAGGTACATGGTTAAAAGCATGTCTTGAAAATGGAGTAAAAAAAGCAACCGGTTTTGATGGAAGCTGGAATAATCAAGAAAATATGATCGACCAGACCATTCAATTTACGGGCATCGATCTGAATTTCCCCATTTGATCTTGCAATCTCTCTTGAAGTTGCTGAACATATTGAGCCTACTTCAGCAGACATTTTTATTAAAAGTTTAACAAGCATGTCTGATGTTATTATGTTCAGTGCTGCCTATACAAAGCAAGGTGGTAATAATCACATAAATGAACAACCGCACACATATTGGGCTAAAAAATTCATAAGTCACGATTTTGTCCCCTATGATATATTTCGACCTGTCTTCTGGGGCATTCAAATGTTGAACTGTGGTACCAACAAAACACGTTTCTCTATGTGAAGAAAGAATCCCTCGTTAACGATCGACTTCTTCAATCGGGACATTACCCTTTAAAAAATATTGAATTTATGAATTGCCTCTATTCTGACATCTTCCTTCCCAGACTTTTGCAACCGGAAAGCAAACCGGTTCATCGCAAGAAGTTTCTCAAAAGAGTAGGACATGCTATTTCTTCCATTTTTCGAGGAAAAGAGAATAAGAATTAGTATTCATTATCCATAAAAAAAGGACTGCTCAATAGCAGTCCTTTTTATTTTGGTGGGCCCACCAGGACTTGAACCTGGGACCAAAGGATTATGAGTCCTCTGCTCTAACCAACTGAGCTATAGGCCCTTCTGAAAACTGCAATTATCAATTGCTTTCCAGGAAACTCTTAAGTTTATCCGAACGCGACGGATGACGCAATTTTCTTAAGGCCTTAGCTTCAATCTGGCGAATACGTTCGCGTGTTACATCGAACTGTTTACCCACTTCTTCGAGAGTATGGTCAGTCGACATTTCGACGCCGAAACGCATTCTCAAGACCTTGGCTTCCCTTGGCGTCAGTGAATCCAGAACGTCCTTGACGACATTGCGCATCGACGCGTGCAAGGCCGCATCGGACGGAGCCAGTGTATTGTTGTCCTCGATGAAATCGCCCAGATGCGAATCATCATCATCACCGATTGGCGTTTCCATCGAAATCGGTTCTTTTGCGATTTTCATGATCTTGCGGATCTTGTCTTCCGGCATTTCCATCTTGACGGCCAGTGTTGCCGGATCCGGTTCAGCACCGGTTTCCTGCAGAATCTGGCGCGAAATACGGTTCATCTTGTTGATCGTTTCGATCATGTGAACCGGAATACGGATGGTTCTGGCCTGATCGGCAATGGAACGTGTAATCGCCTGACGAATCCACCATGTTGCATAGGTCGAGAACTTGTACCCCCGGCGATATTCGAACTTGTCGACTGCTTTCATCAAGCCGATATTGCCTTCCTGAATCAGATCGAGGAACTGCAAACCACGGTTGGTATATTTCTTCGCAATCGAAATGACCAGACGCAGGTTGGCTTCCGTCATTTCTTTTTTGGCCTTGCGCGCACGCATTTCACCGGCGACCATCTTGCGGTTGATTTCACGCAGGTCGGCCAATGGCATACCGATCCGGTTCTGGATATCGACCAGTTTCTGCTGCAATTCCTTGACCATCGGAACGTTACGTTCAAGAATGGCACTGTACGGATGGTCGGCTTCGACTTCCTCGTCGATCCAGGTCAGATCCGTTTCATTGCCCGGAAAAGTCTTGATGAAGTGGGCTCGTGGCACACCGCATTTGTTGACCACGACGTTCAGGATTTCACGTTCGATCTGGCGAACTTCATCCATCTGCGCACGCAAGGTATCGCACAGTTTTTCAATGAACCGTGCAGTAAACCGCATGGTCAGCAATTCTGCGGAAATACTTTCGTGTGCCTGAAGATAAGCCGGTGAATTGTAGCCGTCTTTTTCAAAGGATTGCTGCATTTGCTTGAAATGGGCTGCAATGACGGCAAACTTGCCCAACGCATCATCTTTCAGTTTTTCAAGCTGTTCGGCAGAAAAACCGGCGGCAGCTCCACCAGCAGAACCGGACTCTTCATCTTCTTCTTCGTCATCGGAATCCTCTTCATCAGATTCTTCCTCATCAGAATCTTCATCAGAATCACTGGCAGAAGCGTTCAGGGACACGTTTTCCGAGCCTTCTTCGCCATCAGCGAGTCCGTCAACCACCTCATCGATTTTCACTTCGTCTGCACGGATTTTTTCCGCCTGATCGATAATTTCGAGAATGGTCGTCGGACAGGAAGAGATTGCCGAGATCATATCTCTCAGGCCTTCTTCAATCCGTTTTGCAATTTCGATTTCCCCTTCACGGGTCAAC